>JABFVJ010000199.1 GCA_013362835.1 Nonomuraea sp.
AGCTCCGTCGTGCTGCCGCCGATCACCACGCGCTCTTCCGTCTTGCGGCACGGGGTGGACGCGTTGACGATGCGGACGTAGCGGGACTTCTTGTGCACGCAGGCGTACACCTCGCTCGCGGCCGATGAGGCGGTGGCCACGCCACCGACGGCGAGGAGCGAGGCGGCCAGCGCTCCGACAGTGGCGAGGGTGAGCGTGCGCCCACCGCGAACCTTGATACCCACGGCTTTCCTTCCAGGGAACCTCTGATGCTCATGTTGTGCATGAGATTCACGTTTCAACCGTTCCAAAGGTTGGCAGAAGCTACGTAACGTATATGTCACGAAACGGAGGGTTACTGACCGGATTGACGGGGAGTCGTGTGGCCGGTGGGTAAAAGGACGCATTGGCGGGACGGGGTCCGCGTGGATAATCGGGGCTGTGTCCAACCCCAGCCCCTACCTGCCGCCGGCCACGCAGCCCGTCCGAGGCGTGGTCTGGGGCCTCCACCTCGCCCTTCCCCTGCTCGGGCTCTGGCTGCTGCTCGCCCAGCAGCACCTCAACGTCGTCTGGCAGCACAACGCGAGCCACTTCTGGCTGATCGTCGCGGTCGCCGGGATCAACGTGGCGCTCGGCGGCCTGATCACCGAGGCCTCGCGGCGCCGCGGCGACGCCCGGCTGTTCCTGGTCTCCATGGTCTTCCTGAGCAGCGCGGGCTTCTTCTTCCTGCACGGCCTGGCCACGCCGGGGATCATCCTGCCCACCGGCTCGACGGGGTTCGACGTGGGGCAGCAGGTGGGGCTCACGATCGCGTCGATGTTCGCGTTCGCCTCGGCGCTGCCGCTGGGCGAGCGGGCCGCGAAGGCGGTGCTGGACGCGCAGCACTTCGTCCGCGCGGTGCTGCTCGGGTTCCTGGTGCTGTGGGGGCTGGTCTCGCTGGCGCCGGGGCTGACCGCGCTCAGCGAACCGCCGCCGGTCTCGCCGGTCGCCTGGCTGGAGGTGGGCTCGATCCCCGGCGTCGTGCTGTTCGGCGCGGCCGGGGTGATGATGTTCCTGCTGCACCGCCGCCGTCCGTCGGCCATGCTGATCAGCCTGATCACCGCGTACGCGCTGCTGGCCGAGGCGATGATCGCCGGGATGTCGCAGCTCAACTGGCACCTGACGTGGTGGGAGTGGCACCTGCTGCTGACCCTCGCCTTCGTCTTCGTGGCCTACAGCTCCTACCTGCAGTTCAGGCGTGAGGGGTCGAGCGCCGGGCTGTTCGACTCGGTGACGCTGCGGGCGACCGTGGCGCGTATCAGGCAGGACTACGACCGGGCCCTGGAGGAGCTGGTCGAGCACGTACGCCGGGGCGAGCCGCTGGCCGCGGCCCGGCTGTCGGGCAAGTTCCGGCTGAACGAGAGCCAGACGGCCGTCCTCGACCGGGCCGGGGAGGCCCTGGCGCACGAGCGGGAGCTGTCGGAACGCCTGGCCGCCCTCGTGTCGGTGAGCGCCCAGACCCGCGTGGGACTGCCGGAGGGCGAGCTGCTGGCCACGGCGCTCGACCGGGTCAGGCAGGCGTACGGAGACGTCAAGATCGCCCTGGTGTCGGAGGGCAGGACCCAGATCGGCTCCCGCGAGTACACGTTCGAGGACGGCCGGCCGATCAGGCGCGACCACCTGCTGGCCTACCCCCTCACGGTCAGGGGCCATCTCGCCGGCGTGCTGGAGGTGCCGGTCGGGCGCACCCCGCAGGACGAGGCCCTGGCCGCCACGCTGGCCGGGCAGCTGTCGATCTCGCTGGAGAACGCCCGCCTCTACCAGGAGCTGGACACCCTCTTCCGCCAGTACATGTCGCCCGACGTGGCCAACGCGCTGCTCGCCGACCCCGCGCGGGCGGCGCTGGGCGGGGAGCTGAAGGAGCTGACCGCGCTCTTCGCCGACCTCAAGGGCTTCACCTCGTTCTCCGAGCAGGTCACGCCCGGCGAGATCGTCGAGATGCTGAACCGGTACCACACGGCCGCCGTCCCGTGCGTGCTGAACAACGGCGGGACGATCGTGCAGTTCGTCGGCGACGCGATGCTGGCGCTGTTCAACGCGCCGGCCACGCAGGCGGGGCACGCGCGGGCGGCCTGCCGGGCCGCGCTGGAGATGCAGCAGGCCGCGGCCGAGGTGGCCGAGGAGATGGCCTGGAAGCGCGTGGACGACGTGGAGTGGCCGACGTTCCGGGTGGGCGTCAACACCGGGCCCGCCCTGGTCGGCAACATCGGCAGCCCGGAGTTACGCGGCTTCAACGCGATGGGCGACTGCGTGAACGTGGCGGCCAGGCTGCAGGCGCTGGCCGAGCCGGGGACCGTGGTGATCGGCGAGACGACGTTGAAGCAGCTGGGACGCGACGTGTCGGTGACGGCGCTCGGGCCGCTCAGCCTCAAGGGCAAGGAGGAGCGCGTGGCCGCGTACGTTCTGACCGAAATGCAATAGAAGGGCAATGCCCGTACGTACATAATCGGCGCATGGATCCAGAGCCCGGTGAGTTCCTGTCCATGCTCAGCCCCGAGGACGTCGAGGCCCTGCGAGCGGCCGGACGTCCACGCCGGTGGGATCGGGGCACGACGGTGATCACCGAGGGCGACACGGCCGACTGGGTGCTCGTGCTGACCCACGGCAGGGTCAAGGCGTCCTCGCACACGAGCGGCGGCACCGAGGTGGTGCTCGCGGTACGCGGTCCGGGCGCGCTGGTGGGCGAGATGTCGGCCATCGACGGATCGCCGCGTTCGGCCACGGTGACCGCGCTGGAACCGATCCAGGGGTTCGTGATCCGCGACTTCCCGGCTTTCCTGGCCACGCACGGGCGCATCGCCGTCCTGCTCATGCAGCTCGTCGTCGCCCGGCTGCGCGACGCCGACCGCAAACGCATCGAGTACGGCGCCTTCGACACGACGGGCCGGGTCGCGACCCGGCTGCTCGAACTGGCCGACCGGTACGGCGAGCAGACCACCAGCGGCCTGCGCGTGGCCCTCCCCCTCAGCCAGGACGAGCTGGCCGGCTGGACCGGCTCCTCCCGCGAGGCGGTCAGCAAGGCCCTGCGTACCCTGCGCGACCGCGGCCTCATCGAGACCGGCCGCCGCCGTGTGGTCATCCACGACGTCGAAGGGTTACGCAAGCGAGCCAGGTGACCCCTGGTACAAATCGGACGTACGTCGTACGTCATAGTGGAGGGCATGGTCGCGGTCATCCCCGAAACCGGCAACCGCATGCGCTACGCCTGGCGCGTCTGCTCGGTCACCAGCCTTGGCCTCGTCCTCATCGGCATCGCGGGCAGCACGCTCAACGTCGCGCTGCCCGCCGTGGTGCGGCACTTCCACGCCGACGCGACGCAGTCGGGATGGATCCTGCTGTCGTTCCTGCTGGTCAACACGGCGAGCCTGGTGTTCTTCGGCCGGGTGGCCGACCTGCTCGGCAGGCGCGAGGTGTATCTGGCGGGGTTCGCCCTGTTCACCGTGGCCTCGCTGCTCGCCGGGCTGTCGCCGAACGTCTGGTTCCTGGTCGCGATGCGCGTCGTGCAGGCGATCGGCTCGGCGATGATCCTGGCCAACGGCACCGTGATCATCACCGACGCGTTCCCGCCCGAACGGCTCAGCCAGGGCATGGGCGTCTACATCGGCACGCTCTCGGTGGCCCAGCTCGCCGGGCCGACGCTCGGCGGCCTGATCGCCGAGACCGCCGGCTGGCAGTGGATCTTCTGGGTGAACGTGCCCGCCGGCCTGATCGCGCTCGGCTGGGGCGCGGTGATCTTACGCGGCATGCCCAGGCGGCCCAAGGAGCCGGTGGACGCGCTCGGCAACCTGCTGGTGTTCGCGGCGCTGTCGGCCGTGCTGCTGGCCGTCAACGAGGCGGGGTCGGGCGGGCTGACCAGCCCGGTCGCGCTGACCGGCGCGGCGGTCTTCGTGCTGCTGCTTCCGCTGATCGTGCTGGCCGAGCGGCGCTCCTCGAACCCGGTGCTCGACCTGCGGCTGTTCGGCGGGAGGCTGCTCGCGTACGCGAACCTGGCCTCCTTCTGCAACGCCCTCGCGCGTTCGGCGCTGATCCTGGTGGTCGCGCTCTACTTCCAGGCGGCGCGCGGGCTCGACGCGTTCTCGGCGGGGCTGAGCGTGCTGCCCGTGCCCGTGGGCATCGGCCTGGCCTCGCCGATCGCGGGGGCGCTCGGGCGCAGGATGTCGCCGTACGCGCTGTCGATCGGCGGCGCGACGATGAGCGCGCTCGGGCTCGGCACGCTGATGCTGACGGCCGGGCCGGCGACGCCGTACTGGGTGACCGGGATCGCCCTGTTCGTGGCGGGATGCGGCAGCGGAACGTTCCTGACCGGCAACACCACCCAGGTCATGGCGGCGCTGCCGACCGGCAGCCTGGGCGTGGTCAACGGCTTCCGCGTCATGATCATGAACGTGGGCATCGTGATCAGCGTGGGCCTGTCGCTCAGCGTCATCACCAGCTCCGTGGGCCCGGCGCTGCGCGCCCAGGTGTACGCGGGCACCCTCTCCACGCTCTCCCCCGTGGCCGTCGACCTGCTCATGGACGGCTTCCGGCGGGCGTACGCGGTGCTGTTCGCCGTGGCGCTGGCGGGCGCGGTGCTGGCCGCGCTCGCCAGGTCTCAGAGAACCCCGGCGAGCCTCGACTCCACGTCGCGGTAGCGCGAGACCGGGACGAGGTGCACCCCGTCGAACGCGCCCGAGTCGCGCAGCGCGAGCACCTGCGCGCAGGCGGCCTCGACGCCCGCCATGCGGTCGGCGGCCACCTTCTCGACCAGCTCGTCGGGGAGCGCGATGTCGGGGATGGCGCCGGCCAGAGTACGGGCATGGCGCTCGCTGGCCAGCACCATGACGCCCGCGTAGACGGGGACGTCGACCGGATTGGCCTCACGCCAGCGGACCTGCGCCTCGACCGAGAAGCTCACCTGCGAGAACAGGAAGTCGGCCGCGCGCTTCCACGAGGGCAGCGGGCGCAGCCCGGCGGCGGCGCCGACCCTGAACTCCGGCGAGAAGCCCTTGGCCTCCTCGATCATCGAGCGGACCGTGAGGTCGCTGGTGCGGTTGCCGCTCGCGGGCTTGTCGCCGTAGACGAACAGGAACTGCTCGACCCCGTAGGCGGCGGCCGTCAGCAGGTCGCGGTGGAAGCCGAGCAGGTTGCGGTCGCGCGAGTTGAGGCAGGCGATGCTGCGCCCGCCCATCGACTGGACCTCGTGGGCGACGGCCACGCTCGACACGGTCGCCCGGCCGATGTGGTTGTCGGGGATGAGGAAGGAGTGGGCGAGCTGCCCGAGCGTGCCGATCTGGTGGCGTACGCGCTTCAGGTCGGGCGTGGTGGGAGGTTCGATCTCGCAGACAAGCTCGAAGGGCATGATCGACAGCCTATCGCCGGGCCGCCAGCGCCTCTATGCCGCACAGCACGAGGTCGACGCCGAAAGAGTCGTAGAGGGCAGGTTCGGCCCCCGCGACCAGTGGTGAGGCCATCTCGACCAGGTGCGGGTACTTCTCGATGGGCAACGACTGCAGCCCGACCCTCTTGACCCTGACCATCTCGGCGATCTCGTCGC
>JABFVJ010000343.1 GCA_013362835.1 Nonomuraea sp.
GGGGTGGTGCGGGGTGTCGTCTCGTCCGCGTGCCGGCGGGTCGCTGCGCTACGGCTTGCCGAGTGGTCCGGCTGGTTCCCGAACGTCGTCAAGGGTCGGCGAGTTGGTCGTCATGGGGTGGTTGGTGGGGGGAGTTCGCCGGAGCCGCGGGGGATCAGGCGGGTGGGGACCGTTGAGCGGCGGGCCTTGGAGCGGTCGCCGTCGAGGCGGGACAGGACCAGGGTGGCGGCGGCGGCGCCCATGGCGGCGGCGTCCTGGGCCACGACCGTGAGCGGGGGGTCGAGGACTTCGGCCAGGGGGAGGTCGTCGAAGCCGACCAGGGCGACGTCGCGGCGGCGGGCTCGCGAGAGGGCCAGCACCGCGCCCATCGAGGCGAAGTTGTTGGCGGCGAACAGGGCCGTCGGCGGGTCGGGGAGGGCGAGGAGGCGGAGGGTCGCGTGCACGGCGGCCTCCTGGTCGTGACCGGCTTCCACGAGCGCGCGGTCGAAGCGCAGCCCGGCATGGTCCAGGGCGTCGCGGTAGCCCTGGAAACGTTCGCGGCGGGTGTAGAGGGTGGCGGGGAGGTCGCCGACGAAGCCGATCCTGCGGTGGCCGTGGGCGATCAGGTGGGCGACCCCGGCGCGGGCGCCCTCGCGGTTGGCGCTGACGACGCTGTCGGCGGTGAGGCCGACGGCCGGACGGTCGAGGAAGACGATCGGCAGCCCGGCCACGCGTTCGGTACGCAGGTGGCGGTGGTCGCCGGTGGCCGAGGGCACGATCATGAGGGCGCTCACCTGCCGGGCCAGGAACGTCGCGATGAGCGAGTGTTCCAGCTCGGCCGTCTCGCTGGAGGAGCCGACGATGAGGGTGAGGCCGCGGGCGCGTACGGCGCTCTCGATGCCGCCCGCGACCGTGCCGAAGAACGGGTTGCCCATCTCGGGGATGACCAGGCCGATCGCGGCGTCGCGCGCGCCGACCCGCATGTTGCGCGCCATGAGGTTGGGCTGGTAGCCCAGCCTTCTGACGGCCTCCATGACGCGTTCGCGGGTCTCCGCCGCCACCGGGCCGTCGTCGTTGAGCACCCGCGACACGGTCTTGGCCGTGACCCCCACCTCACGGGCCACGTCTGTCATCGTCGGACGCCGCATTTCGACCATGCTAGTGGCTCGTCCGTTCAGGACAGGCCGATGGCCTTGGCGGCGTCCTTGTCGGTCACGACGGACTTGCCGTCCGACACCTGGACGGCGCCGGTCATGATCGCCACGACCTCGGCCATGCTGTGGTCGCGCGGCGTGATCTCGGCGACCCTGCGGCCGAGGCGCTGGATGTGCACGCGGTCGGCGATCTCGAACACGTGCGGCATGTTGTGGCTGATCAGGACGACCGGCGTGCCGTTGTCGCGGACCCGTTTGATCATGTCGAGCACCTGGCCGGACTCCTTGACGCCGAGGGCGGCGGTGGGCTCGTCCATGACCACGACGTGGGTGGCCCAGGCGACGGCCCTGGCCACGGCGACGCCCTGCCGCTGGCCGCCCGACAGGGACTCGACCGGCTGGGTGAGCGAACGCAGTCCGATCTTGAGGTCGGCCATGTGGCGGGCCGACTCCTCGCGCATACGCTTCTTGTCGAGCAGGCGGAAGACCGTGCCGAGGAGGCCGGGTTTGCGGAGTTCGCGGCCGAGGAACATGTTGGTCGCGATGTCGAGCGAGGCGGCGACGGCGAGGTCCTGGTAGACGGTCTCGATGCCGTGGCGGCGCGCGTCGAGGGGGTCGCGGAGGCGCACCGGCTCGCCGTCGAGCCTGATCTCGCCGGAGTCCGGCTGGAGCGCGCCGGTCAGCGCCTTGATCAGGCTGGTCTTGCCCGCGCCGTTGTCGCCGATGACGGCCAGCACCTCGCCGGGCATCAGGTCGAAGTCGGCGCCGTCGAGGGCGGTCACGTGGCCGTAGCGTTTGACCAGGCCGCGGGCCTGGAGCACGGGGGTCGTCATCGGGTCCTCCTCCTGGAGAGCTGGTCCACCGCGACCGCGAGGATGACCAGGATGCCGGTGATGAGCGTCTGGTAGATCGACGGTACGCCCATGAGCTGCAGCCCGTTGCGGAACACCCCCACGATGAGCGCGCCCACGAGCGTGCCGAGCACCAGGCCCCGGCCGCCGAACAGGCTGGTGCCGCCGAGGACGACCGCGGTGATGCTGTCGAGGTTGTCGGTCTGCCCGGCCTGCGGGTCGCCCACGCCCGTACGGGAGACCAGGAGCAGGGCGGCGATGCCGTACACGAGGCCGGCCACGGTGTAGACGCCGACGGTGAGGCGGCCGGTGCGGATGCCGGTCAGGCGGGCGACCTCGGGGCTGTTGCCGAGCGCGTACACGTGGCGGCCCCAGGCCGTCGAGCCCAGCAGGTACGCGAACAGCAGGAACAGCAGGATCGTCAGCAGCGAGCCGTAGGTGACGTTCGTCTGCCCGATCCGGAAGGTCTGGCCGAGGAAGGTCAGCTCGGCGGGCAGGTTCGTGACCGTCTGTTCCTGGGAGTAGATGTGCGTGAGCGCGAACACCACGTTCAGCATGCCGAGCGTGACGATGAACGGCGGCAGCGAGATCCGCGTCACCAGCAACCCGTTGACCAGCCCGAACCCGGCGCAGACAGCGAGGCCGGCGGCGACGGCGAGCAGCGGGGGCAGGCCGCCGCCGACGGCCAGCTTGGTCATGACGATCCCGCCGAACGCCATGATCGCGCCGTTGGCGAGGTCGATGCCCGCGGTGAGGATGATCAGCGTCTGGCCGATGGCCAGCGTGCCGACGACCATGACCTGCTGGATGATCAGGGAGAAGTTGCTCCCGGTGAAGAACTGGCCGGAGTTGAGGCCGAAGAACACGCAGGCCAGCACGAGCGCGGCGAGCGGGCCCGCGACGGGCGTGCCGATCAGGCGGCGGGGCAGGGTCGCTTCGATGACGGCCATGTCAGCCCCAGCAGTTCGCCAGGCCGAAGGCGGTGTCCTTGGCCTCGACGCCGGTCGCGGGCTTGTCGGTGATCAGGGTGACGCCGGTGTCGGTGTAGCCGCTGACCTTCTTGCCGGTCTTGGCGAAGTCGGCGACGGCCTTGACGCCGTCCTCGGCCATCTTGAGCGGGTACTGCTGGCTGGTCGCGGCGATCTGCCCGGACTGCACCGCCTTGGTGCCGGTGCAGCCGCCGTCCACGGAGACGATCAGCACGTCCTTGTCGCGGCCCTTCGCCTTGAGCGCCGTGTACGCGCCGAGCGCCGCGGGCTCGTTGATGGTGTAGACGAGGTTGACGTCGGGGGCCTTCTGCAGGCAGTTCTCCATGGCGGTCTGGCCCTTGGCCTGGTCGCCGCGGGTGTCCTGGGAGCAGACGATCGACGGGTCGCCCTCGGGGATGCCGAAGCCCTTGAGGAAGCCGTCGTGCCGGAGCTGGCCGACGGTGATGCCGGGGGCCAGGTCCAGGGTGGCGATCTTGGCCTGCTTGCCGGCCATGGCGGCTTTGGCGTACTGGCCGATCAGCTCGCCGGCCTTGAGGTTGTCGGTGGCGAACAGGGCGTCGGTGGCGTCCTGCGGGTCGGTCGGGGTGTCGAGGGCGATCACCATGACGCCGGCGTCGCGGGCCTTCTTGATCGCGGGGACGATGGCCTTGGTGTCGCTCGGCGTGATCAGGATGCCCTTCACGCCGGCGGCGACCATGTTCTCGATGGCCGTGATCTGGCTGGCGTTGTCGCCGTCGAACTTGCCGGCGGCGCTCATCAGCTCCAGGCCGTTCGCCTGGGCGGATTTCTGCGCGCCCTCCTTCATCTTGACGAAGAACGGGTTCGTCTCCGTCTTGGTGATCAGTCCTACCTTGGGGGTGGACGAGGTGCTCTGGCCGTCGCCGCAGGCGGTGACGAGCAGGGCCGTTGCCAGCAGTCCGGCGGAAAGCTTTGCCATCATGAGCGGTTCCTATCACGGGGGATTCGATGTCATCGTTGACATATGTCGACGTTGACATTCGCCGTGCTGCGAGGATGGACTCCGATCCGGGAAACGTCAATGCCCCCGTGCCGTAACGAATCGGCCACGTGTGCCAGGAAAGGCAGGTTCGATGATCGCGGTTCTGGGCGAATGCGTCGCCGACGGCTTCACCGGCCCCACCGGCCCGTCAGGGCCGGGCGGAGCGGCGGACCCAGGCGACCGGCTCGGGCCGCACGGAGAAGCGGGCGCGGAGCACCCGGTCAGGCCGCACGGAGAAACGGGCGTCGGCGGGCCGGGTGAGGTGGGTGGAGTCGGCGGGCCGGGCGAGGTGGCTGGGGTCGGCGGGCCGGGCGGGGTGGCTGGGGTCGGGTTGTGGGTGTTGCCGGGGGGTGGGCCGGCGAACACGGCCGTGGCGCTCGCGCGGCTCGGTACGCCGGCCCGCTTCCTCGGGCGCATCTCCGGTGACGCGTTCGGGGGGTTGTTCCGCGCGCACCTGACGTCCTCGGGCGTGGACCTGTCGGCGGCGGTCGAGGCGCCCGAACCGAGCACGCTCGCCGTCGCCGCCCTCGACGACCGGGGCCGGGCCGCGTACACCTTCTACGCGGGCGGCACCGCCGACTGGCAGTGGAGCCGGGACGAGCTGGACCCGAGCCGGCTCGGCGGGGCGTCCTGCCTGCACACCGGATCCATGGCCCTGGTACGCGCTCCGGGGTCGGCGGCGGTCGAGGAGTTCGCGCGGGCCGCCGCCGGGCGGGCGACGGTCTCGGTCGACCCGAACGTACGGCCCACGTTCGCCGCCCGCGAGGACTACCAGGTGGCCCGGTGGTGCGAATGGGCCGACATCCTCAAACTCAGCGACGACGACCTGGCGTTCCTGCTTCCGGGCGTATCCGTGGAACGGGCCTGCGACACCTGGCACGCCGCCGGCGCCCGGCTCGTCGTGGTCACGCGGGGCGCGGCGGGCGCCCTCGTGTCCCTGGACGGCGAACGCGCCGAGGTCCCGGCGCCGCGCGTCGCGGTCGTGGACACGGTCGGCGCCGGCGACTCCTTCACCGCCGGGCTCCTGCACGCCCTGGAGGCGAAGGGCCTGCTGGGCGGCCGCCTCGACGACCTCGACCTGGACGGCGCGGTGACGGCGGCCACGTTCGCCACCCGGGTCTCGGCGCTCACCTGCTCGGTCGCCGGCGCCAACCCACCCTGGGCGGACCAGCTCAGGTGACGGGTGGGCGCTAGGAGCCGGCGGGCCAGGCGATCTGGGTGGAGCGGTGGTAGCCGAGCCCCATCGTGCGCCAGCGCGGGCCCTGCGCCGCCAGCCGCTGCCGGAACGCCGTCCAGTCGTGCGTGGTGTACGGCGACCAGCCCAGTTCGGCGAGAGCGGGCAGGCGGGGGGAACGCCATGGACTCGATGTCGGCCGACGTCCTGATCGTCTCGGTCCACAGCGGCGCCTCCACCCCGAGCACCTGCTCGGCCGGAAGCCCCTCAAGGTACGCGCCCGGGTCCCAGTCGTAGGCGTCCTCGACCTCGATCGTGCCCGCCCACGTCTGGCCGAGCCGGGTACGCCGGTCGTACTTCATGTCCAGGTACGTCCGGCTCGCCGGGGACATGATGACCTTCCT
>JABFVJ010000020.1 GCA_013362835.1 Nonomuraea sp.
TCGCCCGGCTTGATCCACCCGCCGGACGCCTTGTAGACCAGCCGGCGCCAGCCCTTGGACGGCGCGTTACGCCTGCCGCGAAGCAGCGACTCGGGGTCGAGGCTGTCGGCGGTCGGCCGGCCGCTGGCCGGCGGTCGCGCGGGCGCGGTGAACACGGGGATGGGCGCCGGACGCCGACGACGCTCGGGCGGCGGCGGGATCTCCCGCTCGGCCGGACGCCATTCCTGCCGCTCGCGGTGCGCGCCCTCCCTGGGCGGAGCCGCCTCGGCCTGGACGGGCGGCTCGTTCCGCACCGGCTGGGCGGGCTCCGGCCACTGCGGAAGCCCCTCCCGGTAGGAGCTGTCGGACCACTGCGGCCGCTCGTCCCAGCGGGGCCGCTCCTCCTGCGGGGCCGGCTCGTCCGCGACCGGCCTCTCCTCGGCCTCGGCCTCGGCGGGCGTGGCCTCAGCAGGCGCTGCCTCGGCGGGCGCCGGCCCGGTGCGGGGAGGCTCGGTGCGGGGTGGCTCGGTGCGGGGAGGCTCGGTGCGGGGAGGCTCGGTGCGGGGAGGCTCGGTGCGGGGAGGCTCGGTGCGGGCGCTCTCGCCGAACGCCTTGGGCAGCTCGGTGATCATCGGCTGGGTCTCGCCCGACGACTCCGCGGGCCGTGCCCACTCCGAGAGCGACGCCCACCCGGAATCGTCGGGCTCGCTCTTCTTCTCGCTCTCCGCCTGCTCTGGCGGCGTGAACGACAACGAGTAGCTGTCGGTGTCGTCAGGCCGCGGCAGGGGCTTGAGCGGCGCCAGGAAGGGGTCGTCGGCCCTCTCCAGGCTCACCGGGGGCGCGGGGGCCTCCTCGGCGCTCTCCTGGACGGTGGCCTTGTCCAGCCACTCCCCGGCCTCGCTCTCCTCCTCGGGAACCTGCTCGGCCGCGGCGTGCCCGTAGACGGAGTCGACGGCGGCGCGGAACAGCGGCGGGGTCGGCGTGTCGTGCTGCGGGACGAGGAGCCAGGGGTCCTGGGGGTACGGCGAAGCGACCGGCTCGTCGGCCGAAGCGGTCGAGGCGCTGACGGAGACCGGCGTCTCCTCCGTCTCCTTGATCGCGTCGAGCCAGGCCAGCTGTTCCTCGAGAGATTCTTCTCGATCGTGTCTTGCCACCGTGTTCCCCCTCGGGTGGGTCTAAAGGGGCAGCAAATACTTTGCAGATTAACGCCACGGGTCTCCGAGCAGGTCGGCAACCCACAACTTCTTTGCCCGGCTACCGTGGATCGCATGCGAGCCATTGAGATCACCAAGCCGGGCGGACCAGAGGTCCTGGAGTGGCGGGAGGTGCCGGATCCGCAGGTCGAACGCGCGGACGTGCTCATCGACGTCACCGCCTCGGCGGTGAACCGCGCCGACGTCCATCAACGGCAGGGATTCTACGATCCTCCCCCTGGAGCGCCCCCCTACCCGGGGCTGGAGGTGTCGGGCGTGGTGGCCGCGGTCGGGTCGGACGTCGAGCACTTCACGCCCGGCGACGAGGTCTGCGCGCTGCTCGGCGGCGGCGGTTACGCCGAGCGCGTGTCCGTGCCCTGGGAGCAGGTCATGCCGGCGCCCAAGGGGTTGCCGCTGGCCGAGGCCGCGGGGCTGCCCGAGGTCGCGTGCACGGTCTGGTCCAACGTGTTCATGCTCGCCCGCCTGCGCCGCGGCGAGACGCTGCTGGTGCACGGCGGGGCCAGCGGGATCGGCACGTTCGCCGTGCAGCTCGCCAAGGCGCTGGGCTCCCGCGTCGTGGCGACGGTGGGGTCCGAGGCGAAGGCCGAGCAGGTCAGGAAGCTCGGCGCGGACGAGGTCGTCAACTACCGCGAGGAGGACTTCGCCGACAGGGTGGAGGCCGACGTGATCCTCGACATCATGGGCGCCAAATACCTGGACAAGAACGTACGGGCGCTGCGCACCGGCGGCCGGCTCGTGGTCATCGGCCTCCAGGGCGGCCGTAAGGCGGAGCTCGACCTCGGCGCGCTGCTGACCAAGCGGGCCAGCGTCCACGCCACCGCGCTGCGCTCGCGTCCGGTGGACGAGAAGGGCGTCATCGTCCGCAGCGTCGTCGACAACGTGTGGCCCCTGGTGGAGGCCGGTGCCGTACGTCCGGTCGTGTACGCCGAGGTGCCCATGTCCCAGGCCGCCGATGCACACCGAATGTTGGATTCGGGGGAGCACGTCGGCAAGATCCTGCTAGTACGGTGAGTGTTATGAATGCTGAGGACAACAACACCCCTCACATCGTGGTGGTGGGCCCCGACTTCCAAGGTCAGGGCGATAGTGGCGAAGAAGAGCGCTCGGTCACCAACCTGGTCGAGCAGCCCGCCAAGGTGATGCGCATCGGCAGCATGATCAGGCAGCTCCTGGAGGAGGTCCGCGCGGCCCCGCTCGACGAGGCCAGCCGTAAGCGGTTGAAGGAGATCCACGAGTCCTCCATCAAGGAGCTCGAGGACGGTTTGGCGCCGGAGTTGGTCGACGAGCTGGAGCGGCTGTCGCTCCCGTTCACCGATGACAACGGCACGCCGCCCAGCGAGGCGGAGTTGCGCATCGCGCACGCCCAGCTGGTCGGCTGGCTGGAGGGCTTGTTCCACGGCATCCAGACCACGCTGTTCGCCCAGCAGATGGCCGCCAGGGCCCAGCTGGAGCAGATGCGCAGGGCGCTGCCCGGTGTGCCGGGTGACGAGGCCCACCGTCCGCCGAGCGGGTCGGGGCCCTACCTGTAGTAGAGCCGCTCCAGCACCTGAGCGACGCCGTCCTCGTCGTTGCACGCGGTCACGTGGTCGACCGCGGCCAGCACGTCGGGGTGGGCGTTCGCGACGGCGTACGACGTGCCTGCCCAGCTCAGCATGGGCAGGTCGTTCGGCATGTCGCCGAATGCGATCACCTGCGCGGGCTTGATCCCGTGCCGTCCGGCGAGCGTGCCCAGGGCGGTGGCCTTCGTCACGCCCTGGGCGCTCATCTCGACCAGGCCGCCGTGGCTGGAGTGGGTGGCGGTCACCAGGTGGCCCACCAGCTCGTGCACGGCCGCGTGCAGCTCGTCCGCGCCCATGCCCGGGTGCAGGGCGAGCAGTTTGGCGCAGGGGCGGGCGGTCAGGGCGTCCCGGTCGATCCGGACGACTCCGACGCCCTTGCGATCCAGCCCACCGAGTCTGAAATCCGACTCATGCGCAAAACCGCCTTCATACTCGACCGAAAATACGAGATCGGACACGTTCGCTCTTAGCTGAGCGACGACTTCGGCCAGTACCTCGACGTCGATCAGGTGAGATTCAACTATCCGTTCGGTATGGAGGTCGTAGATCAGCGCCCCGTTCGCGCAGATCGCCAGGCCACGGTGCCGCACGGCCCCCGCGACCCCGCTCATCCAGCGGGGCGGGCGTCCGGTGACGAACACGAGCATGGCACCGGCTTCCTCGACTTTCGCGAAGGCCGCGGCCGTCCGGGGAGACACGGTTCCGTCGGCACGCAAGGCGGTGCCGTCGAGGTCGGTGGCCACTAGGCGCGGCGCGGGAAGGCTCTGCATAACACGTTCCAGTTTGCCCGGTGATGCCGCCTGACAGAAATCTTCGTTGGGACGGGAACACCAACGCGCCAGAATGGTGTTAGATGTGATGGCGTTGTATTAGCTGATCCCGTAGTGAAAACCAGCATGACTTTGTCTGAGCCACCCCGGGTGCTTGCTGTACGACACACCGGGACCCACGAGGTGTGGGTCCCATAGATTCACATCCTGAGGGAGAGCTTTTATGGCTCAGGGAACCGTCAAGTGGTTCAACGCCGAGAAGGGCTTCGGCTTCATCGCCCCGGACGGCGGTGCGCCGGACGTGTTCGTGCACTTCTCCGAGATCGTCGGCAACGGCTACCGCAGCCTTGAAGACGGCCAGCGGGTCGAGTTCGAGATCACGCAGGGACAGAAGGGGCCGCAGGCCTCCCAGGTCCGTGCCCTCTGACCTGTAGTTCGTAGTTCGCAAGTAAGACCGGGGTCCGCATTCCAGCGGACTCCGGTCTTTTTGCTTCTCAGGCCACGTGGATGTCCACGGAAGGCCGCAGCCGGGCCGCCGCTGCCAGCGCCTCGTGCACCGGGTGCCCGGTGAAGGCGTCCGCCCCCTGACCGGGCTTGGCGGGGAAGGCGAGCTGCTCGTAGGCCGCCTGGAACCGCGGCCCCCAGCGCCGGGCCCCGAGCCGGGCCGTACGCGAGCAGTTGTCCACCATGTACGCCACGTCCCGCGCGTGCATGTACGGCAGCAGCGAGTCCACCGCCTCGATCACCGACTCGTTGACGATCTCCGACCACCGGTGTCCGCGCTCGGCGAACTCGTCCACCTGCGCCATCATCGTGGCCACGAACATCCCGGCGGTGTACGGCTCGACCGGCAGCTCCCGCTCGCCCCGCCTGGCCCGTACGGCCTCGCCCGCCGCCCACATGGCCGAGCCGCCGATCTCGCTCATCGGCCGGGCGGCGAGGCGGCGTTCGGCGAGGATCACGCTGCGCAGCTCGGTGCCGTCGGCGACCTCGTCGTAGATCTCGGCCACCAGGTCGCGGGCCGGGCCGTAGGCGGCCTCGTAGGCGCGGTCGAAGGTGTCGCGGCCGGCCGGGTCCAGGCGTTCGCGGACCGCGCGCAGGCCGTGTGCGGAGATGGTGCGGGCGATGGGGCCGGTGACGTTCTCGCAGGAGCGCTCGTACGCGGTGACCGGGTCGTCCCCATCGAGCCGGTAATGGCCGTAGAGGGCCTCCACAAGGCCGTGGACGGCCCCCAGCAGGATCGCCCGCTCTCCCACCACGTCCGACAGGTATTCGCTCTCCAGCGTCGTCTGGAACGTGTACGGCGACCCGAGCGCCACCGACCAGGCGAGCGCGCGGTCGACCGCCCGGCCGTCGGGGTCGGCGTACACGGCGAAGCTACTGTTGATGCCCGCGCCGTTGATCTCGGCGCCCTGCTCGTACAGGCGGCGGACGGAGTCGCCCATGCCCTTGGGGCAGACCGCGACGACGCCGTGGCCTTCGGGGAAGGAGCCGCCGGTGGCGCGCAGGTGGCCGAGCAGGAAGCCGTGCTAGAGGCCGATGGTGGCGCCGGGGCGCAGGGCGGCGAAGATCTCCTGGTGGTGCGCGGCCAGGGCGGCGTCCGCGATGAGCAGGATGACCAGGTCGTTCTCCGCGACCACGTCGAGCCAGTCGCCGAGGGTGCCGTCCCGTTCGGTGAAGCCGTGGGCGCGGGCGTCGGCGGCCGAGGCCGAGCCGGGCCGCAGCCCGACGCTGACGCGGATGCCGGTGCCGGCCAGGGAGTCGCGCAGGTTGCGGCTCTGCGCGCGGGCCTGCGGCCCCCAGCCGATGACCCCGATCCCGCGCACGCCCGCGAAGGCGGCGGGCAGCAGCGGGAACAGGTGCCTGCCGCCGCGCAGGATCGTCTCCGTGCCGCCGGGGACGTCCATCGTCTCGGTCGCGAACACCGCGGAGGTGAAGGAATCGCTCATGGTTGGAGTTGTAGGCTCAGCGGGGACGTTGCGACAAGCGCAACATCCGGTCCGGGCCGTTGCGAAT
>JABFVJ010000066.1 GCA_013362835.1 Nonomuraea sp.
GCCCTGGACGCGGGCGGCACGGTCAGGCTCGACCTCGACGTGGCCAAGGAGGGCCTGCTGCGGTGGGCGGGCGAGCACGGGATCGCGCCGGCGTTCACGAACTCCCACATGGTGTGGCACGGCGACCTGCCGGGCGACCGGTCGCGGCAGTTCCTGCCGTTCATGCTGGCTCTGGGTTGACCGTGCCGCCGGGGCTCTCATAGGTTTGGGGCCTCCAGAATATCGTTCTGTCGAAGGGCGGTCATGACCTCCACCCACATCGACGTCAGCGCCATCGACCTCGACGCACTCGGCGCGTGGATGGACGACGAGGGCCTGCCGGGCGGGCCGATCACGGGCGCCGCGCCGGTCCTGGGCGGCACCCAGAACGTCATGGTCCGCTTCGAGCGCGGCGGGCGGCCGTACATCCTGCGCAGGCCCCCGATGCACGCGCGCAGCAAGAGCAACGAGGTGCTGCGGCGCGAGGCGCGGGTGCTGGCGGCGCTGCGCGACACGTCGGTGCCCGCGCCCAGGCTGGTGGCCGCGCAGACCGAGCGGGAGCCGGTCTTCTACCTGATGGAGCCGGTCGCGGGCTTCAACCCCTCGACCGGGCTGCCCGAGCCGCACGCCTCCGACCCCGCGATCAGGCACCGGATGGGCCTGGAGGCGGCCGCCGCGCTGGCCGAGCTGGGACGGGTCGATCCGGCGGTGCTGCCCGGGTTCGGCCGTCCCGAAGGCTTCCTCGAACGGCAGGTGCCGCGCTGGCTCAAGGAGCTCGACTCCTACGCCGAGCTCGACGGCTACCCCGGCCCCGACATCCCCGGCCTCACCGAAACCGCCGACTGGCTGACGCGCAACCGGCCCGCCTCCTTCACCCCGGGCCTCATGCACGGCGACTACCACTTCGCCAACCTCATGTTCGCCCTCGACGGCCCCCGGGTGGCCGCGATCGTCGACTGGGAGATGTGCACGATCGGCGACCCGCTGCTCGACCTCGGCTGGCTGCTGGCCACCTGGCCGACCAACAACGGGCACGTCCCGGGGCTGCCGTCGGAGCGGGAGCTGGTCGCGTACTACGCGGCGCTGTCGGAGCGCGACCTGTCGGGCGTCGACTGGTACGCGGTGATGGCCTGCTTCAAGCTCGGCATCGTGCTCGAAGGCAGCCACGCGCGGGCGTTCGCCGGCAAGGCGCCCAAGGACATCGGCGACCTGCTGCACGCGACCACGCTCGGTCTGTTCGCCCGAGCGCGGGACATCATGGAAGGTCTTCTACGCTAGTCCGATTTCGGAAAAAACGATCATTTCCGGCGCGGTGATGCGTACAATTGCGCGCAATTGCATCCTGGTATTCGGGGAAGGATCGTCATGCGCATGCGGTTCCTCGGCTCCACCTCGGAGGCGGGCGCCTGCCCCACCCTGTACGAGACCGATCGCGGCACCATCGTGGTCCAGGGACTCCACGTCACCGACGCCGAGGCGCTCGCGGACCTCCGCGACGTGCTCGACGGCGAGGCCGCGGTCGAAGTGCCCCTGGAACTCCTCACCGAGATCGCCCGAAGGGTCCTGCCCGGCGGGCCGGCGTCCATCATGTCCACCAGCGGCGGAACACCGTCGGCCACCGCTTGATCACAATTGCGCGACTGGGCCTGGCATGATCGGCGCACGCGAGACTAGCCTCTTGCGGCGTGACGTCCTTTCAGCAGGCGCGCATCGACCTCGGCAGCCAACTGCGTCAGCTGCGCGAGGCCGCCCATCTGTCGGGCAAGGACCTGGCGGAGCGGCTGCGCTGGCAGCCGTCCAAGGTCTCCCGCCTGGAGAACGCCAGGCAGACGGCGACCGAGGACGACGTGGTCGTGTGGGCGCAGGCCGTCGGGGCCTCGCCCGACACGACCGACGAGCTGATCAGGCAGTCGATCGCGCTGCTCGAACGGCACGACGACTGGAAGCAGCGCCATCGCAGCGGCCTCGCCGCCATCCAGGAGGACATCCGCGACCTGGAGGCGCGCACCAAGCTGTTCCGCGTCTTCGAGCCCGGCATCGTCGTCGGCCTGCTGCAGACCTCCGAGTACGCCCGGCACGTGTTCCAGAAGGTCAAACGCCTCTACAGCGCCGCCGACCAGATCGACGCGGCCGTACGCGTGCGCATGCAGCGCCAGGAGATCCTCTACGACCGTACGCGGACCTTCAGGTTCGTGGTGCCGGAGTCGGCGCTGCGCACCGCGCTCGCCCCCGCCGAGGTCATGCGCGGCCAGCTCGACCGGCTGCTCGCCGTCAGCACCCTGCCGAACGTCGAGTTCGGCGTGATCCCGTTCGGGGCCGAGCTGCCGTCCGCGCCGATCAACGGCTTCTGGATCTACAACGAGGCCATGGTCGGGGTGGCCACGATGACCAAGGACCTGGTGCTGCGCGACCCCGACGACATCGCCTTCTACGTACGCGCGTTCGACGACTACGCCAAGGTCGCGGAGTTCGACGAAGTGGGGCGAGAAGTCATCATCCGTATTCTTCACGAATACCGGAAACAAACTCCACATTAACCGCAGCAATTGCTTGCCACCCGCCGCAAGATCGTGCAATTCTGTCGCGAGACGTTGCGGAGGTGACGCATGATGCTTGATACCGCGCTCTGCCTCGAGCGGTTCGCGTGGCACGCGGGCCGTCATGCCGATCTGTCGGTGCAGAGTGTCGCGCTGGCCAGCGACCCGGCCTACGTGTCGGTGCGCAACCGGTTCTCCGCCACCCTCGTCGAGACCGTGACCTGCTCCGACGAGGGGGCGTACATCACCTCGTGGGGCTACCGCCTCGGCACGGCCGACGACGTCGAGTCGGCCGCCGCCCGCCTGGCCTTCCTCCTGGCCGCCCTGCCCGCCTGACCTGCCCGCCTGATCAGCCGAACGCTTCCACGGCGATGCCCGCTTCTCTGGCGGCGGCCGTGCGGGCGTGGGCCAGGAGGCGCGCCCTGTCGAGCACGTTGGGATGCAGGGTGTAGCGGATGACCAGCCCGTCGAGCATGGCGTCGATGCGCTCGGCCGCGCCCGCCGGGTCGGCGCAGCCGAACTCCCCCGCGTCGGTGCCGGCCGACAGCACCTGGGCCAGCGCGTCGAGCCAGGCCGTCTCCAGCTCCAGCATGATCGCGTTGACGGCCGGCTCGCGCAGCGCGGTGTTCCAGGCGTCGATCCAGAGCAGCCAGCTCTGGTCGGAACGCGACTCTGGGATGTAGTAGCGCAGCACCCGGTCGAGGCGCTCCACCGCCGTGCCGGGGCCCTCGGCCAGCTCCTTCAGCCGGGCGCTCTCGATGTCGAGCGTGGCCCGCAGCATGGCGGTGATGAGCTCGTCCTTCGTGGCGAAGTGGTAGTGGATGAGGCCGCCGCTGACGTTGATGGACTTGGCGATGTCGGCGACGCGGGTGTTGGCCAGGCCGCGTTCCAGCACCACCTTGCGGGTGGCCTCAAGGAGCTCTGCCCTGCGCTGGTCAGCCTGCTCGGCCCTGGTCGTACTCGCCACCCGGTCAGCCTATCGCCAGCCGATCAGCACCCCGCCTTGTAGAGCACCTTCTGGATCTCGGGCTGATCGACGTTCTCCTTCGTCACGATGGTCGCGTCCGTGGGGATCGAGGGCGTGACCTGCTGTCCCTTGACCGCCGCGACGGCCTGCTCGACCCCCTTGGCGCCGATCTCGCCGGGGAGCTGCGCGATGAGCGCCTGGACGACGCCGTCCCTGAGCTGCTTGACCTGCGCCGGGCCCGCGTCGAAGCCCACCATCTTGACCTGGCCGAGCTTGCCCGCCTGCTGCAGCGCCGAGCCCGCTCCGGTGGCCGAGTTGAGGTTCGTGGCGAACACGCCGGCGAGGTCGGGATCCTTGGCCAGCGCCGCGTTCACGATCTTCGACGCCTCGCCGACGTCGTTGTGGGAATACTGCACGCCGACGTACCGGATGCCGGGGTGGGCGCTCTTGATCTCCTCCTCGAAGCCCTTGATGCGGGCGTCGACCGTGCTCACGCCCGGGTCGGTGGAGATCACCAGCGCCTTGCCCTTGTCCCCGATCTGCCCGGCCAGCGCCTTGGCCGCCGCCGCGCCGCCCTTGACGTTGTCGGTGCTGATCCGCGACAGGCCGATGCCCGGGTCGTCGACGACGGTGTCCACCAGGATGATCTTGATGTTCTGCTGCTTGGCCTGGGTGAGCGGGGCGATCATGGCCTTGACGTCGGTGGGCGCGACGAGCAGCGCGTCCGGTTTGCTCGCCACCACCGAGTTGACGATCGGCGTCTGCAACGTCGGGTCGAACTTCTGCGGCCCCTGCACGTCGAGCGTCACCCCGAGCTCCTTGGCCCTGGCCTTCGCCCCGCAGGCCATCGTCTCGTAGAACTCCTCCCCGGCAAGCCCCTGCACCAGCGTGACCCTGATCCGGCCTCCGCCGGTCTGCCCGCCGCAGGCGGTGATCGTCAGCAATGTCCCGAGTACGGCCAGGGTCTTGCGCATGGCAGTGCCTCCTCCTGTCGGTCGCGACCTGCGCTATGGGGCGCGGGTCCTGCGTCTCCACTGGTCGATGTAGACGGCGGCGACGAGGACGGCGCCCACCACCACCTGCTGCCAGAACGGCCGCACGCCGAGGATCTGGAACCCGTTCTGCAGCACCACGGGGATGAAGACCCCGATGACCGTGCCGGCCACCGTGCCGGCGCCGCCGAACAGGGAGGTCCCGCCGATCACGACCGCCGCGATGGCCTGGAGGTTGTCGGTGGAGTGCGCGGAGACGCCGGTGATGCCGTACTTGGCGAGCGACAGGTGACCGGCCAGCCCGGCCAGCAGGCCGGCCAGGCCGTAGACGCGGATGAGGTGACGGCGCACCGCCACGCCGGCCCGCCGCGCGGCCTCGGCGTTGGAGCCGATCGCGTACGTGTGACGTCCGAACCGGGTACGCGCCAGCACGAGCCCCAGGACGGCGGTGACCGCGGCGCAGATCCAGACGATCTGCGGCACCCCGAGCCACCGCGCCAGTCCCAGGCCCAGGTTCAGGTCGGCCGGGGCCCGCAGGTCCACGCCGCCGGTCAGCAGCAGCGCGCCGCCGAGCGACATCCCGAGGGTGCCGAGCGTCACGATCAGCGCCGGGATGCGTCCCAGGGCGATCAGCACGCCGTTCAGCACGCCCCAGGCGAGCCCGGTGACGAGCGCCGCCAGCGCGCCCGCCGCGACCGACCCGGTGGCGTCCATGACCTCGGCCGCCGCGACGGCGGAGAAGACCAGCACCCCGCCCACCGAGAGGTCGATCCCGGCCGTGATGATCACGTACGTCATGCCGGTGGCGAGGAGCAGCAGGATCGCCGCGTCGCTGACGAGGTTGAGCAGGTTGAACGAGGTGGCGAAACTGCCCGGCGCGAGGACGGAGAAGACGGCGAGGAGGACCGCCAGCACGAGCCCGATCCACACCACCTGCAACCCTCGCAACCGCCCCTCCCCTTTCACCTGCCCTCCCCTTCGCCGGAGTCCGTGCTCGCGCCGCCCTCTCCATCGGAGACGTCCGTGCTCGTGGCGCCCTCTCCCCCGGCGACGTC
>JABFVJ010000302.1 GCA_013362835.1 Nonomuraea sp.
GCCCCAGACGAGGGTCCCGGTGGGGTCGCCGGCGGCCGAGCGGCTGAGGAGGGCGGGCACCAGCGGGCCGAGCGCGAGTCCGGTCAGCGCGAATCCGGCCATCGAGAGCGGGACCGTGCCGCCGAGCCCGGCCAGGGCGATCCCGCAGCCGCCGCCTGCCCCGGCCACCAGGTACAACGTACGGAACGGCAGTCGTGGCAGCGCGTGCGCGACGAGTCTGCCCGCGGTGAGCGCGGCCATGTAGACCGAGGGCGCGAGGCTCGCCGTCAACGGCCCGGCGCCACGGTGGTCCTCCAGCAGGAGCACCGACCACTGCTCGACCGCGTTCTCGATGACGAGGGCGCAGGCGGCGAGCGCGCCCAGCACCACGGCGAGCCCCCACAGCCCGCGCCGGTCGGCGGGGTCGCCGGAGGAGGCGGGCCGGCCGCGTCCCACGGGCAGCGCGACCAGCGACAGGGACGTGGCCGCCACCAGCAGCGCGATCACCACGAGCACGGTCCCGACGCCGAGCCCCGTCGAACGGGCGAGACCGGTGGCGGGCGCGGCCACGATGACGGCGACGGGGAAGGCCGCGTGCACCGGCTGGAAGAGGCGGCGCCCGGTCTCGCGTTCGACGCGTCCGGTGGTCAGGTTCAGCGCGACGTCGAGGGCGCCGCTGGCCGCGCCGAGCGCCAGCAGCCCGGCCGCGAGCTGCCAGAACGCGCTCACCATGGCGAGCCCCGCCACGGTGAGCGCGAACAGCGCGGAGGTGGCCGCCAGGGCCGCGCGCTCGCGCCCGCGCGCCAGCCTTCCGGTCAGCGCCATCGCGGGCAGGGCGCCCAGGGGCACCGCGCTCAGCGCCAGCCCGAGGTCCTGCGCCGATACGCCCAGCTCCAGCTTGACGGCGGGCAGCAGGGCCGACCAGGAGCCCCAGAAGACGGCCCAGACGGCGCAGACCGCGATGAGCGGCATTCACCAACCCCCTTGAATTACGGTTAAGTCTCCGTAAAGATCGACGACGTCCTTAATATCCCCTGCCGAAGGGACGATCGTGCTCACGCGAACGGTCATCGCGGCCGCTCTGGTCGCCGCCGGTGTCGCCGCCCTCCCCTCCTCCGCCTACGCCGCCTCCGCCGCCTCCGCCGCCGAGACGCCCGAGCGGATCTGCGGGCCCGGCTTCCACCGCGTCCAGGACGGCCACCGGGCGATGAAGACCCGCGACGGCGCGGTGTTCGGACACGTCTACCTGATGTACGACAAGCGCAGCGGCAAGAACTGCGTGGCCGCGATCAAGACCGCCTACCGCGGCACCCGTACGGTCACCGGCGCCTCCATCGAGGTGCGCGGCGGCGCGCGCAGCGAGGACGTGCGGCGCTACCGCTTCTACGCCGAGACCGGCCACATCGACGGCAGGTGGAAGTGCGTGAAGTACGCGGGCTGGACGCGCGACCCCGGCAACCACGTCGAGGCGTGGGGCGGCCGCAACTCCTGGGGCAACTGCCGGGGCTGACGGTCAAGAAAACTCTTGTCACACCCCGGCGGCCTGTCCCGTCCTGTGTCATGGGAACGACGACATCAGGAGGGGATCACCATGACCCAGCGCATCGACATCGCGCAGCTCGCCCCCGAGGCCTACCGGGGGTTCCTCGCGGTCGAGAGGTACATGCACGACAGTGACCTGCCGGGCCCGACGGTCGAGCTGGTCAAGCTGCGGGCCAGCCAGATCAACGGCTGCGGCTACTGCGTGCACATGCACAGCGCCGACATGAAGAAGAACGGGGAGAGCGACGAGCGGCTGTGGTCGGTCGCGGCCTGGCGGGAGGCGACGGTCTTCACCCCGGCCGAGCGGGCGGCGCTCGCGCTGACCGAGGAGGCGACCAGGCTGGCCGACCGCGGCGAGGCCGTGCCCGACGAGGTGTGGGAGCAGGCGGCCGAGCACTATGACGAGAAGCAGCTCGCCGCGCTGGTCGTGTCGATCGCGATGATCAACGCCTGGAACCGGATCGGCGTCACCGCCCGCCTGGTCCCGGGCACCTGAACGATCGGACGGCCGGGACGAGCTTGTAGAAATGCGTTGAGCGCCCCCTCCGCCCCGGTTAGGTTGTCGCGCAAGGCGGGTGGCAAGCACCCGCCAAGCCGCCGTCAAGCGGCGCGGCGCACGATCGCGGCAGAGGAAGGGGGAAGGACCATGAAACGCGTCAGAGTCATGAGAACGACGACCAAGAAGCGTCCGCACCCGACGACCGAGCTGGATCTGCGCTCCCCGTCGGGGCGAAAGTTGCCCTATTAGTTACCCTTTTACACCGAACTTACGGGTGTATCGGTAGATAACAGAGGTAACAGAAACATCACGGGGGGCTCACGATGAAGAGGCTTGTGGTGGTGCCGCCACACATCGCCAGGCACAAGATCCGGGACATCCACGCGGCGGACCGCCGCAGGTCGTCCGTCGCCGCCGATCCCAAGGTCATCGACCTCCGGGCCTACACCGGCCGCAACGTGATCCACTTCCCGGGCGGGCCGACGCCGGCCGCCTGAACCCGCCTGGACTCACGGTCGAAGGCCGACCCCCGGCCGAAGATCGCGGACGGGCCGGCTCGGGTTCAGCCGTAGAGCTTCTTGGCGTACGACTCGCCGTAGTACGTCTCCAGCTCCTCCAGCGTCTCCTCGACGGCCTGCACCTCCTTGACCAGCCGCGCGTGCGAGGGCAGGACCGTCGGGTCCCACGACTCGGGCTTCCACAGCTGCGAACGCAGGAACGCCTTGGCGCAGTGGAAGAAGATCTGCTCGATCTCGACCACGAGGGCGAGGTGCGGCCGGTGCCCCTTGACGATCATCTCGTCGAAGAACGGGGCCTCGCGGACGAGCCGCGCGCGGCCGTTCACGCGCAGGGTCTCGTTGCGGCCGGGGATCAGGAAGACCAGCCCGACGTGCGGGTTCTTGAGGATGTTGAGGAATCCGTCGGCCCGGCGGTTGCCCGGACGGTCGGGGATGGCGATCGTGGTGTCGTCGATGACGTGGACGAACCCGGCGGGGTCGCCCTTGGGCGAGACGTCGCAGTTGCCCTCGGCGTCGGAGGTGGCGATCAGGCAGAACGGGGAGGCCGCCAGCCACTCGCGGTCGCGCTCGTGCAGTCGCACCCGCTCCTTGCTCACGGCTCTCGGCATGACCTCGCCGAGCAGCTCGCGCAGCTCGTCCTCCGACCCGATCTCCGCCCAGCTCATCTGATCTCCTCTCGGGGGTTACCGCCCGATTTTGTCAGGTGATCCGAGGGAGCGCGCGGCGGGGTGCCCGCGGTCACCAGCGGCGGGCGTGGGCCATCGCCGACAGCAACGCCTCGCGTTCCATCGCGAACCTCGCCGGATCCATGCCTTGACGCTCGGCCCGCAGGTGGAGAATGGTCAGCTCGGTCGCCGCCTGCTGGTAGTCGCCCATCGCGCGGCCGACCCCGGCGCCCCTCGCCCACCTGCGCGCCGCCTTGCGTGCCTTGAGCGTGCTCAGCATGTGCACGTCGGCCGCCGTGACCAGCCCTGTCTGTCCGTACGTGGGCAGGTAGACGCCCATCTTGGAGACGAGCTGACGGCGTTCGACGACGGTCACCACGATGAGCAGGACGAGCGCCACCATGATCACCAGGTACGCGGTGCCGAGCCAGGCCAGCGACTGCGTGGAGGCGGCGCCGTTCCAGAGGCCGTGCAGGAAGACCGCGCCCAGGTAGCCGAGCGGGATCGCGGCGAACCTGGCGGGCGTGCGCCGGGTGAGGGCGTAGGCGACCCCGAGGCCGATCATCGAGGTGTAGATGGGGTGGCCGAGCGGGTCGATGAGCCCTCTGAGCACGAACAGGCGGACCGCGCCGCCGGTGCCGTCCTCGCCGAAGGCGATCAGGTAGTAGCCGATGTTCTCCACGGCGGCGAAGCCGAGGCCGGCCATGGAGGCGTACACGATGCCGTCGGTCAGGCCGTCGATCTCTCGCTTCCTGCGCAGGAGCAGGAAGAGCGCCGAGCCCTTGAGCGCCTCCTCGATCACGGGGGCGAGGAACACGGTGCCCACGTCGTCGACGAGCTGGGCGCCGTAGCCGGCCCGCAGGAACAGCGCCTGGCCCGCGAGCGTCAGCCCGACGCCGAGCACGATCGCCACTCCCCCGCCCCAGGCGAAGGCGAAGGCGAGGTGCAGCTTCGGCTCGGGCTCCAGCCGGTCGAGCGAGAGGACGGCCGCGAGCAGCACCGGCAGCGGCGCCACGCCCAGCAGCGCCGACAGCCCGAACCCGACCGGCCCGCCCTTGTACAGCATGAGGGCCAGGACGACCAGCGCGAGGACGCCCGAGACCACCAGACCGATCAGGAGCGCCTTACTGGGTCGCTGGACGAGCTGCGGAGCTGTCATGGGGGGTGCCTTTCTACGACTGGTGCCCTTACTATGCGCGTTCCCGCCTCACGCGCACTTGACAGCCGCTTGCCTCATCTCGGCTCGCGGTAGTAGGGGTCGGCGACGACGGGTTCCCCGTCCACGTACGAGTACACCTCGCGCCCGGAGACGAACACCCGCAGCGCCCGGCTCATGACGTCGAGCGGATCGCCGGACCAGATCACGACGTCGCCGTCGAGGCCGGGCCGCAGCGCGCCCACCCGGTCGTCGATGCCCATGATGCGGGCCGGGTTGAGGGTGATGGAACGCAGGGCCGTGTCGCGGTCGAGCCCTTCCTTGACCGCGAGCGTGGCCTGGTGGACGAGGAAGTGGATCGGGACCACGGGGTGGTCGGTGGTGATCGCCAGCTCGACCCCGGCGCGGGCCAGGATGCCCGGGTTGCGCAGGGAACGCTGCCGCAGCTCCACCTTCGACCGCGTGGTGAACAGCGGGCCGATGATGACGGGGACGTTCCGCGCGGCCAGTGTGTCGGCCAGCAGGTGGCCCTCGGTGCCGTGGTTGACCACGAGCCGGTAGCCGAACTCGTCGGCCAGGCGCAGCGCGGTGGCGATGTCGTCGGCCCGGTGGGTGTGCTGGCACCAGGGCAGCTCGCCGCCGAGCACCCGCAGCAGGATCTCCAGCGTGCCGTCGCGGTCGAACGGCTTGCCCTCGTCGGCCGCCGCGGCCTTCCTCGCCCGGTAGTCCTGCGCCTTCATGAACGCGTCGCGGATCACCGCGGCCACGCCCTGCCGGGTGGAGGGCAGCTTCTTCTGGTCGCCGTAGACGCGCTTGGGGTTCTCCCCCAGCGCGCTCTTCACGCTCACCGGCTCCTTGACCAGCATCTCGTCGACCGACCTGCCCCAGCACTTGACCGCGACCGTCTGGCCGCCGATCGGGTTGCCGGACCCCGGCTTGATCACGGCCGTGGTGACGCCGCCGGACAGCGCGTCGGCGAAGCCCTGGTCGGCGGGGTTGATGGCGTCGAGCGCGCGCAGCCTGGCCCCGTTGGGGTCGGTCATCTCGTTGACGTCGTCGCCCGCCCAGCCCTCGGCCTCCTCGTACACGCCGAGGTGGCCGTGGGCCTCGACGAAGCCGGGCAGCACCCAGGCGCCTCCGGCGTCGACGACGGTCGC
>JABFVJ010000196.1 GCA_013362835.1 Nonomuraea sp.
GCGCGGCCGTCCGGCGCGCCGCCGTCCGCACGCCGCCCGAGGGCGGACGTGGTTCCCCCATGCGTGCCCCCGCGCGAGTCTCCGGAAGAGCCGCCGCCGAGCGCGTACGGCCCTCGGTGACGTGCCCTACCGGGCGGGCGCCGACACGGGGCGAGAGGCGGAAATTACCTGATCGCGGGGTGCGGCAGGGTGCCGGGTGAACCCGTCGTCAGCAGGACGAAGGCGAAGACCGCGAGGCAGACCGCCATGAGCGCGAGCGGCCAGGCGAGCGAGGCCGGGGCGCCGTGCCGGGACATGGCGCGGAACAGCTCGGGATCCTCCTGCCTGACCTGCCGGGCGATGGCCTTCAACGCGGACCGCTCGCGCGCCGACAACGCCATGTGAAACCTCCCCCGAGAAGACCTAGGGGAGGTTTTATACCGCTATGTCGGCAATTGCCAAATTCGTTGACCACGCTGAGACGGACGCCGCCGCGGCCGTCCGGAGACGGCGGGCCACTCGCGTTGTACCTGGTAGCGCCTGGTACTGTGTGTCCCGACCAACACCCTTTTAAGACCCGTCCCGTGAGGCGGGAAAGGTGGTGAGATCCTCCATGTCCGATTCCAGGGCCGTTCTCGAAGGCCCGGACATCCACCGGGCGCTGACCCGCATCGCGCACGAGATCCTCGAACGCACCAAGGGCGCCGGTGACGTCGTCCTCCTCGGCATCCCCACCCGCGGCGCGACTCTGGCCCGCAGGCTCGGCGACCGCGTCGAGCAGTTCGAGGGGCTGAAGATCCCCGTCGGCTCGATCGACATCACGATGTACCGCGACGACCTGCGCAGCGGCCCCGTCCGCCCGCTCGGGCGCACCGAGCTGCCGCCCGACGGCATCGACGGCAAGGTGGTCGTCCTCGTCGACGACGTGCTCTACTCCGGACGCACCGTACGCGCCGCGCTCGACGCCCTCAACGACCTGGGCAGGCCCACCGCCGTGCAGCTGGCCACGCTGGTCGACCGCGGCCACCGCGAGCTGCCCATCCGCGCCGACTACGTCGGCAAGAACCTCCCCACGGCCAAGAGCGAGAAGGTCAAGGTCTTCCTGTCGGAGATCGACGGCCGCGACGCCGTGCTGCTCATGAAGGAGGACGCCAAGTGAACCGGCACCTGATCTCGGCGGGCGACCTCACCAGAGACGACGCCCTGCTCATCCTCGACACCGCCGAGGAGCTGGCCAGGGTCTCGGAGCGATCCATCAAGAAGCTGCCCACGCTGCGCGGGCGCACCGTGGTCAACCTGTTCTTCGAGGACTCCACCCGCACCAGGATCTCCTTCGAGGCGGCGGCCAAGCGCCTGTCGGCCGACGTCATCAACTTCTCGGCCAAGGGGTCGAGCGTGTCCAAGGGCGAGTCGCTCAAGGACACCGCGCTCACCCTGGAGGCCATGGGCGCCGACGCCGTCGTCATCCGCCACGGCTCCTCCGGCGCGCCCCACCGGCTGGCCGGCTGGGTGCGCGGCAGCGTCGTCAACGCCGGCGACGGCACCCACGAGCACCCCACCCAGGCGCTGCTCGACGCCTTCTCGATGCGCCGCCGCCTCGGCGGGCTCGAAGGGCGCCGGGTCACGATCGTCGGCGACGTGCTCCACAGCCGCGTCGCCCGCTCCAACGTGCTGCTGCTCAACACGCTCGGCGCCGAGGTCACCCTCGTCGCGCCGCCCACGCTGCTGCCCGTCTCCGTCGGCACCTGGCCGTGCGAGGTGTCCTACGACTTCGACGCGGTCCTGTCCAAGTCCGACGTCGTGATGATGCTGCGGGTGCAGAAGGAGCGGATGAACGCCGCCTACTTCCCCAGCGAGCGCGAGTACTCCAGGCGCTACGGCCTCGACCGCGACCGCTTCGCCAAGATGCCCGACGACGCGATCGTCATGCACCCCGGGCCGATGAACCGGGGCATGGAGATCGCCGCCGAGGTGGCCGACTCACCGCGCTCCACGATCGTGGAGCAGGTCGCCAACGGCGTGACCATCCGCATGGCCGTCCTGTACCTGCTGCTCGGGGGAGAGATCGCGTGATCATCCAGAACGTACGGATTCTCGGCGGCGACCCGGCCGACATCCGGATCAAGGACGGCCGGATCGCCGAGATCGGCCCCGGCCTCGACGGCGGCGACGGCGGCGACGGCGGCGAGGTCGTCGACGGCGGCGGCGCGATCGCGCTGCCCGGCCTCGTCGACCTGCACACCCACCTGCGCGAGCCCGGCCGCGAGGACGCCGAGACCGTCCAGACCGGCACCCAGTCCGCGGCCCGCGGCGGCTACACCGCCGTGCACGCGATGGCCAACACCTCGCCGGTCGCCGACACCGCCGGCGTGGTCGAGCAGGTGTGGCGGCTCGGCCGCGAGTTCGCCCACTGCGACGTGCAGCCGGTCGGCGCGGTGACCGTCGGCCTGGAGGGCAGGCAGCTCGCCGAGCTCGGCGCGATGGCCGACTCGGCCGCCCGCGTCCGGGTCTTCTCCGACGACGGCAAGTGCGTCAGCGACGCCGTGCTGATGCGCCGGGCGCTGGAGTACGTCAAGGCGTTCGACGGCGTCGTCGCCCAGCACGCCCAGGAGCCGAGGCTCACCGAGGGCGCCCAGATGAACGAGGGCGTCGTCTCCGGCCGGCTCGGCCTGACCGGCTGGCCGGCCGTGGCCGAGGAGGCGATCATCGCGCGCGACTGCCTGCTGGCCGCGCACGTCGGCTCCCGCCTGCACGTCTGCCACGTCTCCACCGCGGGCTCGGTCGAGATCATCCGCTGGGCCAAGTCCAAGGGCTGGAACGTCACCGCCGAGGTCACCCCTCACCACCTGCTCCTCACCGACGACCTCGTCGAGGAGTCCCCGGTCGGCGCCTACAACCCGATCTACAAGGTCAACCCGCCGCTGCGCACCCACGCCGACGTCGAGGCGCTGCGCGCGGCGCTGGCCGACGGCACGATCGACGTCGTCGCGACCGACCACGCGCCCCACCCGGTCGAGGACAAGGAGACCGAGTGGCCGGCCGCGGCCATGGGCATGATCGGCCTGGAGACGGCGCTCAGCGTCGTCCAGGAGGCCATGGTCGAGACGGGGCTGCTCGACTGGGCAGGCGTCGCCCAGCGCATGTCGGTGACCCCGGCGCGCATCGGCCGCCTGTCGGGCCACGGCCGGCCGCTGGAGCCCGGCGCACCCGCCAACATCACGCTTTACGACCCGTCGGCACGCACCGAGGTGGATCCCTCCGCCTACGTCTCCAAGAGCAGGAACACCCCGTACGAGGGGATGACGCTGCCCGGCCGGGTAGTGGCCACGTTCCTGCGCGGCACGCCGACCGTTCTCGAAGGGAAGCTGGTTTGAACTCCGCGGTGCTCGTCCTGGAAGACGGCCGCGTCTTCCACGGAACCCCTTACGGCGCCCAAGGCGAGACGTTCGGCGAGATGGTCTTCAACACCGGCATGACCGGCTACCAGGAGACTCTCACCGACCCCTCCTACCATCGGCAGATCGTGGCCATGACGGCCCCCCACATCGGCAACACCGGCGTCAACGACGAGGACCCCGAGTCGGGCCGCGTCTGGGTCGCCGGCTACGTCGTGCGCGAACCCTCGCGCGTGGTCTCCAACTGGCGGGCCGACCGGTCGCTCGACGACTACCTCAAGGAGCAGGGCGTCGTCGGCATCGCCATCACCGGCACCCGCGCCCTGACCCGCCACCTGCGCGAGCGCGGCGCCATGCGGGCCGGCATCTTCTCGGCCCCCTCCGCGCCCGTCGGCGAGCTCGTCGAGCGGGTGCGCCAGGCGCCCGCCATGGAGGGCGCCGACCTGGCGGCCGAGGTGGCCCCCGGCGAGCCCTACATCGTGCCCGCCGTCGGCGACAAACGTTTCACCGTCGCCGCCGTCGACCTCGGCATCAAGGGCATGACCCCGCACCGCATGGCCGAACGCGGCTGCGAGGTGCACGTGCTGCCGGCCGGCGCCACGTACGAGCAGATCATGGCCGTCGAGCCCGACGGCGTGTTCTTCTCCAACGGCCCAGGCGACCCCGCCACGGCCGACGTGTCGGCCCTCCAGGGAGTGCTGGAGGCCAAGGTGCCCTTCTTCGGCATCTGCTTCGGCAACCAGCTCTTCGGCCGCGCGCTCGGCCTGTCCACCTACAAGCTGCGCTACGGCCACCGGGGCGTCTACCAGCCGGTCCAGGACGTGCGCTCGGGCAAGGTGGAGATCTCCGCCCACAACCACGGCTTCGCCGTCGAGGCGCCGCTCGACGCGCCGTTCGAGACCCCCTACGGTCAGGCCGAGGTCAGCCACGTCAACCTCAACGACCGCTGCGTGGAGGGCCTGCGCCTGCTCGACGGGCGGGCCTTCAGCGTCCAGTACCACCCCGAGGCCGCCGCGGGGCCGCACGACGCCGCCTATCTCTTCGACGAGTTCTGTGAGGTCATGAGCCGTGCCCAAGCGTGAGGACATCCGGTCGGTCCTGGTGATCGGCTCCGGCCCCATCGTGATCGGCCAGGCGTGCGAGTTCGACTACTCGGGCACCCAGGCCTGCCGCGTGCTGCGCGCCGAGGGTTTCCGCGTCATCCTCGTCAACAGCAACCCGGCCACGATCATGACCGACCCGGAGTTCGCCGACGCCACGTACGTCGAGCCGATCACCCCCGAGTACGTCGAGAAGATCATCGCCAAGGAGCGCCCCGACGCGCTGCTGCCCACGCTGGGCGGCCAGACCGCGCTGAACACCGCGGTCGCCCTGCACGAGTCGGGCGTCCTGGACAAGTACGAGGTCGAGCTCATCGGCGCCGACTTCGACGCGATCCAGGCGGGCGAGAACCGCGAGAAGTTCAAGGAGATCGTCGCCAAGGTCGCCCGCGAGCGCGGCCTCAACGCCGAGTCGGCCAAGTCGGTCATCTGCCACACGATGGACGACTGCCTGGGCGCCGCGGGCGAGCTCGGCTACCCGCTGGTCGTACGCCCCAGCTTCACCATGGGCGGCGTCGGCTCCGGCTTCGCCTACGACGAGTCCGACCTGCGGCGCATCGCCGGCGCCGGCCTCGACGCCTCGCCGACCACCGAGGTGCTCCTGGAGGAGTCGATCCTCGGCTGGAAGGAGTACGAGCTGGAGGTCATGCGCGACAAGGCCGACAACGTCGTCATCGTGTGCTCCATCGAGAACATCGACCCGATGGGCGTGCACACCGGCGACAGCGTCACCGTCGCGCCCGCGCTGACGCTGACCGACCGCGAGTACCAGAACATGCGCGACGTGGCCATCGCGGTCATCCGCGAGGTCGGCGTCGACACCGGCGGCTGCAACATCCAGTTCGCGGTCGACCCGCGCACCGGCCGCATGATCGTCATCGAGATGAACCCGCGCGTCTCCCGCTCCAGCGCCCTCGCCTCCAAGGCCACCGGCTTCCCGATCGCGAAGATCGCCGCCAAGCTGGCCATCGGCTACACCCTCGACGAGATCCCCAACGACATCACCAAGGAGACCCCGGCCTCCTTCGAGCCGAC
>JABFVJ010000083.1 GCA_013362835.1 Nonomuraea sp.
GAACGAGGCCGTGCGCCAGGTCCGTACGGCCACCGCCAGGCAGCGGCCCGCCCGTCTGGGCGTCCTGTTCGACCTGGTCGGCGAGGTACGCCCGGAAGTGCTGCGGCTCGTCCCCGGCCCGGTGGCCGCCGAACTCGCCACCCTGGCGGAGGGCGACCGCCCCCGGGACTGGCCCGCGCTCCTGGACCGCCTGCGCGCCCTGGCGAACACGACCGGCTGGGACCCGCCCGACGGCGAGTGCCTGTGCCCCGGCGACGAGCCGTGCCGGTGCGGCCGCCGCCTCAACGCGGTCCGGCGGGTCGAGCTGCCGACGGGCCCGAGCGCGGTCGCCGTGTGACGCGCGGGATCGGGCATCATGGGACACCCGAGGAGAGGACGGCTATGGCTTTCGCGGTGGCGCGGACGAGGGACGAGGCGCATCTCTACCTCGACCTGCATCCCTGCGCCTGCGGGTCGGCCGAGACGACCTGGCGCAACGGGCTGGCCGACGTCGAGGGCGAGCTGGTCAGCCGCTACTTCGGCGCCTGCGAGGACTGCGGCACGCCCAGGGAGTACGTGTTCGGCCTGCCGGAGCGTCCCGTCGTGCCCATCGGCTACCCGACCTTCGGCGGCGCCGAGCCGTCGGATCTGCTCGACGCGGGCGAGTGGTTGTGGGTGGCCGACCTGACGGCGGGCGACGTGCCGGTGCACGACCGGGCCGAGGCCAGGCGCGCGTTGCGGATCGCGACGGCGGCCGTCGAGGAGGTCGTCAAGTTCGTGCCTCCGGGCGCCGACGAGGTGCCCGACGACGGGTTCTGGTCCGAGCGCGGGCTGGGGGTGCGGGCGGCCGAGCCCGGCAGGTTCCGGCTCGACCGGCTGCTGATCGTCAGGGACACCTACCAGGAGCTGGCGGGCGAGTATGCCTGAGCTCGCCCGTTCGCTGGTGGAGGCGTACGTCTATCTCGACCTGGTGGCCCAGGGCGGCTCGGGCCGGGCGACGGTCGCGCGCGAGCCGGAGGGCCTGCTGGTCCGGCTCGGCGACGTCGAGATCCTGGTGCCCTACGAGGCCGAGGCGGCGGCGCGCGAGTCCGGCCTGACGTACGGGTCGGGGCTGTCGGAGCTGATCGACCCCGGCCAGTGGACGCTGATCGCCGCCACGTACGCGTCCCGCGCCCTGGAGGGCGGCCTGTTCTACGCCGCCGACCCCGATCCCGAGCGGTTCGACGACGTCGCGACCGGCTGGCGGTTCGCCGCCGACGCCGTGGCCGAGGCGCTGAAGTTCTTCCCGCCGGGAGCCGCCGACCTGCCTCCCGGCGCCTTCTGGAGCGACCTGGGCCGGTCGGTGCGCGAGAGCGAGCCCGGCCGCCTCACCAGGGCGCGGCTTGAGGACGATCTCGCCTTCTACCGCCAGAGCCTCGACGACTTCCTGCGTCTCCACACCGCCTCCTGACGGTCGCGCGACAGTAAGGCCCCCATTACCGATTCGCTACTTCTACTTTGGGTAGTCGAGTAACTACGTTCGGTAATGTCCTTCTGTTCCTCCAGGAAGAAGCGCGCCATGCCCCAGTCCACCGCGGCTCCGCGGCTTCCGGCAGGCCCCACGGGCCTGGGAACCTCCGCACTTCGCCTCCCGGGACCACCCCTCGCCCACCCCGCCGTCCTCGCGCCCCTCCCCTACGTGGAGCGGGAGTGGGGCGACGGCTCCTACCCGCCCCTCTACTGCCCGGCGACGGTCCGCGACGACGAGGCGCTCGGCGCGGAGGTCGACCGGCGGCTGGTCGCGTGGGCGGAGAAGGTGGGGCTGCACGAAGGGCGGATGGAGGAGTTCGCCGCCACCCGGTTCGGCCGGCTCGCGATGCTCACCCACCCCGACAGCGACGACCCCGACCTGCTGCTGGTCGCCGCCCAGATGAACACCGCCTGGTGGGCCGCCGACGACTACTACGCCGACGAGACCGAGCTCGGCGCGACCCCCACCGAGCTGCCGCCGCGCCTCGCGCTCGTCATGTCGGCCATGGACCCGCCGCCGCCCGCGGGCGGCTACACCGCGCAGCTCGAAGAGGCGATCGAGGCCGACCCCGTGCTCGTCGCGCTCCGGTCGGCCACCGCCCACCTGTCCCGCCACGCCACCCCGTCGCAGGTCATGCGGGCCTGCAACACCACCTTCCAGATGTACGTGAGCTGGGACGCCTACGCCGCCTGGCGCTACTTCGAGACGCCCCCGCCCGTCTGGCGCTACCTCGCGGCCCGGCAGCACGACAGCTTCTACACCTCCATGACCCTCATCGACGTCGTCGCCGCCTACGAGCTGACCGCCAACCTCTTCTACGACCGGCGCTTCCACACCGCCCTCATGCAGGCCGGCACCGCGAGCGTCATCGTCAACGACCTCCACTCCGTGGCCAGGGAGGCGGCCGACGAGCTCCCCGACTCCAACCTGATCCTGCTCATCGCGGCCGAGGAGCAGTGCTCCACCCGCGAGGCGACCGAACGCGCCGTCGCGCTCCACAACGACTTCGTCAAAGGCTTCGAGACCAGCCAGCGAGAGCTCGCCGCAGTCCCGTCCACGGAGCTGCAGCGGTTCCTGCGTGGCGCCCAGGGCTGGATGGCCGGTTGCCTCGAATGGCACGGCAGCAGCAGCCGCTACAACTCATGACAACCGGCCGGCCCCCGGCCGGAAAGGAGCTCCCCCAGGTGACCGTCAACACCCAGTCCCCCGTGCTCACCAGCCACTACCAGCGCTCCGTCGCCAGCTACTGGAACGCCGAGAAGAACCCGGTCAACCTGCGCCTCGGCGACGTCGACGGCTTCTACCACCACCACTACGGCATCGGCGAGGTGAACTGGTCCGTACTCGACGGCCCCGAGGAGACCCGCGAGGAACGCGTGGTCAAGGAGCTCCACCGGCTGGAGACCGCCCAGGCCGAGCTCCTCATCAGCCACCTCGGCCCGCTCGAACCCCACCACCGGGTGATGGACGCGGGCTCGGGCCGCGGCGGCACCAGCTTCCTGGTCAACCAGCGCCACGGCTGCGACGTCGAGGGCGTCTCCATCTCCGAGTCCCAGGTCGCCTTCGCCGGCGACCAGGCCAAGAAGCGCGGCGTCGACGACAAGGTCCGCTTCCACTTCCGCAACATGCTCGACACCGGCTTCGAGACGGGCTCGTTCCAGGCCATCTGGAACAACGAGAGCACCATGTACGTCGAGCTCGCCCTGCTGTTCGCCGAGCACTCCCGGCTGCTGCGCCGAGGCGGCCGCTACGTGTGCGTCACCGGCTGCTACAACGACGCCTACGGCCTGCCGTCACGCGCGGTCAGCCAGATCAACGCCCACTACATCTGCGACATCCACCCCCGCAGCACCTATTTCGAGGAGATGGCCGCCAACCGCCTCGTCCCGGTCAGCGTCATCGACCTCACCCCGGCCACCATCCCCTACTGGGAGCTTCGGGCCCGCACCCATCTCGCTACCGGGATCGAGCAGTCGTTCCTCGACGCGTACAAGAGCGGCAGCTTCCAATACCTGCTGATCGCCGCCGACCGCGTCTGATCAACCGGCGAGCGCGGCGGCCAGCTCCCACGGGTCGTGGGCCGAGAAGACCGTCACCTGGTCGCCGTGGTCGCGCACCAGCTCCCGCAGCCGGGCCTGGGTGCCGAGCCGCAGGTCGTGGTGGACCTCCGAGCTGGTCTGCACGAGGTCCATCAGCGGGTGCGGGTGCGGGTCCGGCTGGAGTTCGCGGTGGTAGTAGTAGGCGTCGCCGCCGTGCAGGAGCCACCGGTCCCCCTCGCGTACGGCGACGCCGGTGTGCCCGGCGGTGTGTCCGCCGAGGGGGATCAGCCTGATCTCCTCGGGCAGGCCCTCCGGCCGGATCGAGGTGAAGCCGAACCAGTCGTCGTTCGGCTCGGGCGTGTAGGTGACCCAGTCGGGGCCGTGCGCCCAGTGGGCCGGGCGGTAGCGGAAGGCATCGCCGGACAGCGCCGCCTCCAGCTCGGCGGCCAGCACGTGCACCCGCGCCCCCGGGAAGTCGGGCAGGCCGCCGCAGTGGTCCACGTCGAGATGGGTGACGATCACGTGGCGGACGTCCTCCGGCGCGTACCCCAGGCGGGCGATCTGGCGTACTGCCGTCTCCTCCTCGGCCAGCACGGGCTCGGCCATCTGGACCCAGTCCGCGCCGAGCGTGGCGGCCGGGTCACGCACGTCGCCGAGCCCGAGCCCGGTCTCGACCAGCACGAGCCCGTCGGACGGGGTCTCCACCAGCAGGCAGTGGTTCACGGCGTGCGCGGGCGGCGGGCCGTCGTAGGTGGCTTCGATCTTCCGTACGGATCCGCAGTTCAGGTGATGAATGTGCATGCCTTGATGGTGCGACTTGAACTGCGGTTCAAGTCAACTCAGCCGCCGGCCATGAGGTCGCCGAAGGCGCGGGCCGCCGGGGCCGATGTGAACAGCCGGTCGAGCCGGGCCCTCGCCAGCCGGCGCTGGAACGGCCCCACCAGGCTGTCGTCACCGGCGTCGTGGGTCATCTCCGTCATCCAGCGGGAGAACTCCTGGTGGTTCCAGACCCGTTCGAGGCAGGTGGCGGAGTAGGCGGCGAGCGGCTCCTCGTCACCGTCACGCAGGGCGGCACGCAGCGCGCGGGCGAGCACGTCGGCGTCGGCGACGGCGAGGTTCATGCCCTTGCCGCCCATGGGGGTGATGATGTGCGCGGCGTCGCCGACGAGGAAGAGCCTGCCGTGGCGCATCGGCTCGACGACGAAGCTGCGCATCTCGACGAACGCCTTCTCCACGATCGGCCCGTCGGGCAGGTCCTTGTCGGCGAGGCGCAGGCGTAGCTGGGCCCAGACGCGCTCGTCGGGCCACTCGGCGGAGGTGTCGCGGGGGTCGCACTGGAGGTAGAAGCGGCTGGCCAGCGGGCCGCGCGGGAAGTGGGCGGCGTACCCGTGGCCGGTGATCGCCATGAGCGGGTAGCGCGGCGGCGGGGCGTCGGCGAGCACGGTCAGCCAGCCGATGCCGGGGTCGTGGGTGTAGGTGGTCAGGGCGTGTTCCGGGACGCTCGCGCGGCTGACGCCGTGGTGGCCGTCGCAGCCCGCGACGTAGGCGCAGGCGATCTCGTGGCGGACGCCGTCGGCGTCGCGGTAGGTGACCACGGGCTCGGGGCCATCGACGTCGCGCGGGGTCACGTCGGCCGCGTCGAACCGCAGGTCGCCGCCCGATTCCGTCAGGTGCGCGAGGAGCCGTCCGACGAGGACCTGCTGCGGTACGAGGCGGCCCAGGCGGCCGTCGGTGAGCGAGGGGATGTCGAGGAAACGCTGCTCGCCGTCGACGCGGAACTCGAACTTGCTCTCCTGCGGCATGCCGGCCAGGACGACCTCGCCGAGGCCCCACTCCTCGAAGACGCGGGCGCCGTGGTGTTCGAGGATGCCGGCGCGTTGCCGCTGCTCGACGTACGGGCGGCTCTGGCGTTCGAGCACCACGCAGGCGACTCCGGCCCGCCGGAGCAGGTTGGCCAGGGTCAGGCCGGCCGG
>JABFVJ010000228.1 GCA_013362835.1 Nonomuraea sp.
GTGGCCGCGACGGCGATCGCGCTCGCCGCGTGGGCGGCCACCGGCACGCTCACGATCGACCGCCTGGCCCTCGCGATCACGATCGTCATCCTGATCGTGCCGATCGTGTACTTCGCCTACATCCTCATGGGCAGCCACAACCTCACCGACGAGGAACGCAGCCGGATGAAGGCCTACATCTGGCTGTTCGTGGCGGCGGCCATCTTCTGGATGATCTACGACCTGGCGCCGAGCAAGCTGCTGTTCTTCGCCGCCGACCACACCCGGCTGTCGCTGTTCGGCGTGCCGATCCAGGCCGCCACGACGCAGTCGTTCAACCCGCTGTTCATCATGATCTTCGTGCCGGTGTTCGCGGCGTTGTGGGTGAAGCTCGGGGTGCGGGTGAGCACGCCGCAGAAGTTCGGGTTCGCGCTGGTCATGGTGGGGCTGAGCTTCGTGGTGATGGCTCTGGCGGCGTCCCTGGCGGGTGGGGGCCGGGTGTCGGTGTGGTGGCTGGTGCTGGTCTACCTGATCCAGGTGTTCGGCGAGCTGTCGCTGAGCCCGGTCGGGCTGTCGGTGACGACGAAGCTGGCGCCGGAGGCGTTCAAGGGGCAGATGCTGGGGATCTGGTTCATCGCGGTGTCGGTGGGCGACGCGGTCGGCGGGCAGACCGGGCGGCTCACCCACTACCTGTCCGATCCGGCCTACTACCTGGTGCTGGCCGTCATGGCGATCGTGGCCGGGCTGGCGCTGTTCCTGTTCACGCGGAGGCTGCGGGTGCTCATGGCCGAGCACTACCATGCCGCGGCCATGCCTCCGATCCGGTAAAACTTCCCAACGTGTCGCAACTTCTCGACCTTGTCGGAATTTTCGTGTTCGCCCTGTCCGGCGGGCTCATGGGCGTACGCAAACGGCTCGACGTGGTCGGGATGGGCGTGCTGGCGGAGATGACCGCGCTCGGCGGCGGCGTGGCCCGCGACCTCATACTCAACGTCCGGCCCGCCGCCTTCCAGAGCCTCGGCTACGTGCTGGTCCCCCTGGCCGCCACGGCCATCGTCTTCTTCTGGCATCCGCACGTGGCCCGCGTGATGCCCGCCATCCTCGTGCTGGACGCGGCCGGTCTCGGCCTGTTCTCGGCCGTCGGCACCGAGAAGGCCCTGGAGTACGGCCTGAGCCCCCTGCACGCCGCGCTCCTCGGCGTGGTGACCGCGGTCGGCGGCGGCATGATCCGCGACGTGCTGGCCGGCGAGATCCCCACGCTGCTCTACGACCGCCAGCTGTACGCCGTGCCCGCGCTCCTCGGCTCGGCCGTGATGGCCGGGGTCTACTCGGCGGGCCTGCACGGCTGGCCGGCCACGCTGGCGGCGGCGATGCTGGCGTTCGGGCTGCGCATCACCGCCATGCGCCGCAACTGGCGCGCCCCGCTGGCCAAGGACGCCGGGGAGACCTAGACCGTCGGGACGAGCGACTCGGTGCGCGGCCGGGCTCCCGTGGGCCCCTGCGCGCGGGCCAGCGCGACGCGGGCGACGGCGTCCGCCACGACCTGGGGCGGCAGGGTGAACGGGAGCCGCAGGTAGCCCTCCAGCGTGCCTTCCAGGCCGAACCAGGGGCCGGGCGCGAGGCGTACGCCGTGGGAGGCCGCGGCCTCGGCGAGCGGGGTGGAGGCGTCGCCGTTGAGCCGCACCCACAGCGTGCCGCCGCCGCGCGGGACGGTGAACGTCCACTCGGGCAGGTGGCGGCCGAGCGCGGACACCAGCGCCTCGCGGGAGGCGCGCAGGCCGCGGCGGCGTTCGGCGCGGGTCTCCTCCAGCCGGTCGAACAGGCGGGCGGTGACGAGCTGCTCCATGACCGGGCTGGAGATGTCCACGGCCGAGCGATGCCTGGCCAGGCGGCGGGCGAGGGCCGCGGTGGTGCGGATCCAGCCGATGCGCAGGCCGCCCCACCACAGCTTGGACGCCGAGCCGATGCTGATCACGCGGCTGTCGGTGTCGAAGGCGGCCATCGGCGCGGTGCGCGGCACCTCGTCCAGGGCGAGTTCGCTCCAGGTCTCGTCGACCAGCAGCATGGTGTCGTTGCGGCGGGCGGCGCCGGTGACGGCGGCGCGGGTGCCGTCGTCCATGAGGGCGCCGGTGGGGTTCTGGAAGTCGGGCATGAGGTAGGCCAGGCGGGCGGCGGACTGGCGCATCGCCGCGGCCACCAGGTCGGGCTGCCAGCCCTGGTGGGAGATGCCGATGGGGACGATCCGCGCGCCGTACTGGCGGGCCACGTCGATGGCGTGCGGGTAGGTCGGCGACTCCACCATGACCGGGTCGCCCGGCCCGATCAGCAGGCCGGCCACGAGCTGGATCGCGTGCTGCGAGCCGGTGGTGACGACGATCTGCTCGGGCCTGGTGGCCAGGCCGCGCTCGGTGTAGCGGGCGGCGATGCGCTCCCTGAGCAGCGGCAGGCCCATCGGGTCGTAGCCGTTGCCCATGGCGTACCTGGGCAGGTCCTCCAGGGCCTCGGCCATGGCGGCGCGCAGGGCGGAGGGCGCGGACGGGGCGGCGCAGTGGAGCTGGATCAGGCCGTCGTCGCCGGTGCTGAGCCACGGGTTCTCGCGGGCCGTGGCCGGGTCGGGCAGGGTCGTCCAGCTTCCCGAGCCCTGCCGGCTCTCCAGGAAGCCGCGTTCGCGCAGCAGGTCGTAGGCCGCGGTGACGGTCGTGCGGCTGACGCCCAGGGTCTCGGCCAGGTGGCGTTCGGCGGGCATGCGGACGCGTACCGGGAGCTGGCCGTCCATGATGAGCGCGCGCACGCCGTCGGCGAGCGCGCGGTAGTAGGGCCGCGCCGCCGGGTCGACGTCGACCAGCCGGGCCACCTGAACCGCCGACACATGCCTCATAAGGCCACTTTTCACGATTGGCCCTGTTTTGGCAAGCCAATGGCCTGCCACTGTGGGTCCATCATGAGCGAAGCAACCGTCCCCCGCCTGAGTTCCCTTCCCTCCCGCCTCCTGCGCCTGTACGGCGGCCTGGCCCTGTACGGCACCGGCATCGGCCTCCAGGTGGAGTCGGGTCTCGGCAACGACCCCTGGGACGTCTTCCACCAGGGCCTGGCGATCAGGACGGGCGTGTCCATCGGCACGGTCATCATCGGCGTCGGCGCCCTGGTGATGCTGCTGTGGATCCCGCTGCGCCAGCGGCCGGGCGTCGGCACGATCAGCAACGTCGTGTTCCTCGGCCTGTTCGCCGACGCGGCGATCTACCTGCTGCCGACCCCGACGCACCTGGCCGTCCAGTCCCTGTACGTGGCCTCCGGCGTGGTCGCCGTCGCGCTGGCCACCGTGCTCTACATCGGCGCCGGCATGGGCCCCGGCCCGCGCGACGGCGTCATGACCGGCCTGGTACGACTCGGCCTGTCCGTACGGCTCGGCCGTTTCCTCATCGAGATCACCGTGCTGGCCGCGGGCTGGCTGCTCGGCGGCACGGTCGGCATCGGCACCCTCGTCTTCGCCCTGGCCATCGGGCCGCTGACCCAGCTGTTCACCCGCTGGTTCCCCCTGTCGTGATCATCGCGCCGGGGCCCGGTCCTGACGCGACAGCACCGGACCCGGCGCGGGATCACCCCGGCGCGAGTAGCGTCTTGCGCATGCGGATTGAGGACTACGCGCTCATCGGCGACATGCAGTCGGCCGCGCTGGTGGCAAGGGACGGTTCGATCGACTGGCTCTGCCTGCCCCGCTTCGACTCCCCCTCGTGCTTCTCGGCCCTGCTCGGCGGCGAGCGCAACGGCCACTGGTGGCTCGGCCCGACGGGCAGGCGGCCGGCCACGCGGCGGCGCTACCGTCCGGGCACGCTGATCCTGGAGAGCGAGTGGGACACCCCGACGGGCACGGTCCGGGTGATCGACTTCATGCCGCCGCGCGACCGGAACCCCGACGTGGTGCGCATCGTCGAGGGCGTCTCCGGCAGCGTCGAGGTCTCCACCCAGCTGCGCGTGCGCTTCGACTACGGGCGCATCGTGCCGTGGGTGCGCAGGACCAACGGTCACCTTCAGGCCATCGGCGGCCCCGACTCGGTGTGGCTGCACTCCCCCGTCCCGCTCAAGGGCGGCGACTACGCCCACCGGGCCACGTTCACCGTCAACGAGGGCGACCGGCTGCCGTTCGTGTTCACCTGGCATCCCTCCCACGAGCCGATGCCGACGCAGATCGACTCCGGCCTCCAGCTCGCCGAGACCGAGGCCATGTGGACCGAGTGGGTCGGCCGCTGCACCTACGAGGGCCCTTACCGCGAGGCGGTGGTCCGGTCGCTGATCACGCTCAAGGCGCTCACGTACGCGCCGACGGGCGGCATCGTGGCCGCGCCCACGACGTCCCTGCCGGAGGACATCGGCGGCGTGCGCAACTGGGACTACCGGTTCTGCTGGCTGCGCGACGCCACGATGACGCTCGACGCGCTGATCAGCTCCGGCTACCTGGAGGAGGCCGCAGACTGGCGTTCCTGGCTGCTGCGCGCGATCGCCGGGCGCCCCCAGGACCTGCAGATCATGTACGGCGTCGCCGGCGAGCGCCGCCTGCCCGAGCTGCAGCTCGACTGGCTCGACGGCTACGAGGGCTCCCGCCCGGTCAGGATCGGCAACGAGGCGGTCAAGCAGCTCCAGCTCGACGTCTACGGCGAGGTGATGAACTGCCTCTACGTCGCCCGCACCCGCGGCCTCCCGGCCGACGAACGCGCCTGGACGATCCAGCGCCAGCTCCTCGACTACGTGGAGGACCACTGGGACGAGCCCGACGAGGGCCTGTGGGAGGTACGCGGCCCGCGCCGCCACTTCGTGCACTCCAAGCTGATGTGCTGGGCCGCGCTCGACCGCGCCGTCAAGTACGTCGAGAGCTTCGGCCGTACCGGCCCGGTCGACAAGTGGCGGACGCTGCGCGACGTCGTCCACGCCGAGATCTGCGAGAAGGGCTACGACCCGGCCCGCAACACCTTCACCCAGTCCTACGGCTCGTCGGAGCTCGACGCGGCGCTGCTGATGATCCCGGTCGTCGGCTTCCTGCCGCCCGACGACCCCCGGGTCCTGGGCACGGTGGCGGCGATCGAGAAGGAGCTGATGTCCGACGGGTTCGTGCTGCGCTACCAGCTGGCGGCCGACAACGACGTCGACGGCCTGCCGGGCGGCGAGGGGGCGTTCCTGGCGTGCAGCTTCTGGCTGGTGGAGGTGATGGCGGCGCAGGGGCGCAAACAGGAGGCGACCGAGCTGTTCGAGCGCCTGCTGGAGCTGCGCAACGACGTCGGCCTGCTCGCCGAGGAGTACGACCCGCGCTACGGGCGCCTGGTCGGCAACTTCCCGCAGGCGTTCAGCCACGTGCCCCTGGTCCACGCCGCGCGCGCCCTGTCGAAGATGTGAGGCACGTTTCCGGTCCCGCTCATCGTGGGACAGACCACGCATGGCTGACGTGTGGGACATCGCGGTCGTGGGTGCGGGACCGGCGGGCGCGGCGGCGGCGCTGCGGGCCGCGCAGCTGCGGCCCGGCCT
>JABFVJ010000438.1 GCA_013362835.1 Nonomuraea sp.
CCGGAATCCCGCTGGAATCGTTTTCAGCAACCTGCCGAAGAACCCGAGGCCCCCGATGCCTCCTGGAACCGTTTCGAGGGCGTGAAGCCCGAGTCCGCCTGGCCGCGCAGGCTGGCGACCCTGCTCGCCGTCGTGCTCGTGGCGCCGGTGGCGTACGCGATGCCCGCCTACGCCGCGCCCCGCACCGCGCCGCGGGTGCAGAGGGAGACGCCGGTCAAGGGCGGGAAGGTGCCCGTGCGCCCGCCGCTCGCCGATCCGGCGGCCGATCAGGTGTGGAAGGCGCCGCCCGCGGTCGCCTGGCCCACGCCGCGCGCGGCCGAGCTGGGCGGCGTGAGCACGCTGGCCGCCGGGTTCCCGGTCCGGCTGGCCGCCGCCAAGGGAGTGGCGGCCGCCGCCCCCGTCAAGGTCGAACTGCTCAAGACGGACCTTCTCGGCCTCGCCCTGCGCGTCTCGCCCGGACAGGGCGTCGCCGCCAAGGCGTCCGGCAAGGCCCGCCTGGAGGTCGACTACTCCGGCTTCCGCTACGCCTTCGGCGGCGACTACGGCGCCCGCCTGCGGATGGTCAAGCTGGCCGAGTGCGCGCTCGACGCCAAGGCCACCGCCTGCGCCGCGCCCCAGCCGGTCAAGAGCGACAACGACCCGAAGGCCGGCACGCTGACCGCCGAGGTCGAGACCACCGGCCTGTACGCGGTCACCGCCGCCGCCTCGGGCCCGTCGGGCGACCACGCCGCCACCTCGCTCGCCCCCTCGGCGAGCTGGAGCGTCGGCAACCAGTCCGGCGACTTCTCCTGGGGCTACGAGCTGCGCATGCCTCCCGCGCTGGGCGGCGACGAGCCCGACCTGTCGCTCGACTACTCCTCCCAGAGCGTGGACGGCCGTACCGTCTCCACCAACAACCAGCCGTCCTGGGCCGGCGAGGGCTTCGAGCTGAACCCCAGCGGCTACGTCGAACGCCGCTACAAGTCCTGCATGATCGACGGCAAGAAGACCGGCGACCTGTGCTGGGACCAGGACAACGCCACCCTGTCGCTCGGCAACTCGGCCGTCGAGCTGGTCAAGGACGCCACCACCAAGCAGTGGCGGCCCAAGCGCGACGACGGCACCCGCGTCGAGCATCTCACCGGCGCCGCCAACGGCGACAACGACGGCGAGCACTGGCGGGTCACCACCGCCGACGGCACCCAGTACACCTTCGGCCTGAACCGCCTGCCCGGCTGGGCGAGCGGCAAGCCGGAGACCAAGTCCGCGCAGACCGTGCCGGTGTTCGGCAACAACAGCGGCGAGCCCTGCTACTCCGGCACCCCGGCCGGCGCCTGGTGCCAGCAGGCCTACCGGTGGAACCTCGACCTGGCGGTCGACACCCACGGCAACGCCACCACGTACTGGTACGAGAGCGAGAAGAACTACTACGGCCGCAGCATGAAGCCCGAACTGGGCACCGTGTACGTGCGCGGCGCGTACCTCACCAGGATCGACTACGGCTACCTGCGCGACGAGCTGTTCACCAGGGCGCCCGCGGCCCGGGTGGTCTTCGACACGGCCGAGCGCTGCCTGCCGTCCGGCACCGTCACCTGCGCCCCCGACCAGCTCAAGAAGGAGACCGCGGCCTCCTGGCCGGACGTCCCGTTCGACCAGATCTGCGACGCGGGCGTCAAGTGCGTGGACCGCCTGTCGCCGACGTTCTTCACGCGCAAGCGCCTGGCCAAGGTCACCACCCAGATCCTCGCCGCCTCCGGCCAGTACAGCCCGGTGGACTCCTGGACGCTGACCCACCAGTTCCCCGCCACGGGCGACGGCCTCAGCCCCTCGTTGTGGCTGGCCTCGATCCAGCAGAGCGGCCACGTGGGCGGCACGCTCACCCTGCCGAAGATCACCTTCACCGGCGTGCAGCTGCCCAACCGGGTCGACTCCGACGAGGGACGCGCGCCGCTGGTCAAGTGGCGCGTGCAGGCGGTGAACAACGAGAGCGGCGGCGAGCTGCGCGTCAACTACGCCCCCGCCGACTGCAAGCCGGGCGACGTGCCCACGGCCGACAGGAACACCAGGCGCTGCTTCCCGCAGCGCTGGGCGCCGCCCGACGAGGCCGAGGTCACCGACTGGTTCCACAAGTACGTGGTGACGCAGACGGTCGAGGTGGACCGCGTCGCGGGCTCCCCGAACGTCGTCACCGACTACGAGTACCTGGACGGCGCCGCCTGGCACTACGCCGACAACATCCTGGTCAAGCCCGAGCACCGCACCTGGTCGGACTGGCGCGGCTTCGGCCGCGTACGGGTGCGCGAGGGCGACGGGCAGGACACCGGCCGCACGCTCACCGAGTTCAGGTACTTCCGCGGCATGCACGGCGACCGGCTGGCCGACGGCACCAAGCGCACCGCGAAGGTCGTCGACACCGAAGGCGTCGAACTCGACGACCTCGACCAGCTGTCCGGGTTCGAACGCGAGGAGATCCTCCACGACGGCGACAGCGGCACGATCCTGACCGCGACCGCCGAGGAGCCGTGGTCGCTCAAGACCGCCGAGTCCACGCAGGGCGGCGTCACCAAGACCGCGTACGTGGTCGAGCCCAAGTCGATGGTCACCCGGACCGCGCTGGCGGGCGGCAAGTGGCGGCGTACCGGCGAGGAGCGCTCGTACGACGCCAAGGGGCTGCTCACCCAGGTGGAGGAGAAGGGCGACCTCGCCACCGCCGACGACGACCAGTGCGTCCGCTACACCTACGCCCGCAACGACACCGCCTGGATGCTCGACTACACCAGCAGGATCCAGAAGGTCGCCGCGGGCTGCGGCACCGCCCTGTCCGCCCTGGCCGCCGGTGAGGTGATCTCCGACGAGCGGGTCCAGTACGACGACAAGGCCTACGGCCAGGCGCCGACCAAGGGCGACGTGACGGCCGTCCAGCAGCTCGTCTCCGCCGACGGTACGACGATCACCGGCAGCAGCCACACCTACGACGTCTACGGCCGCGAGACCAGCGAGACCGACCCGGTCGGCACCAGGTCGACCACGGCCTACAGCCCGTCCGCCGGCGCGCCGGCCACGGAGATCGCCGAGACCAACCAGCTCGGCCACGTCGAACGCACCCTGCTCGAACCCGCCTGGGGCGAGCCCGTCGCCGAGATCGACGCCAACGGCCGGCGGATCGACATGGAGCACGACGCGCTCGGCCGCCTGGTCAAGGTGTGGCAGCCGGACCGCAGCAAGGCGGCCGGGCAGTCGCCCAGCACCGAGTACGCCTACACGACGCGCACCGACGGCCCCGGCGTCGTCACCACGAAGACCCTGCGCGCCGACGGCGGCTACACCGTCAGCCACGAGCTGTACGACGGCCTGCTGCGCCGGCGCCAGACCCAGGAACCGGCCCCCCGCGACGACCGGACGCAGGACCCCGCGCTGCGCGACGGCCGCACGATCACCGACACCTTCTACAACTCGCTCGGCGAGGTGAGCAAGTCCAACACCGGCTACTTCGCCACCGGCACGCCCTCGACCGAGCTGCTCGCGGTCGCCGACACCGACGTGCCCGCGCAGATCGTGTCCTCCTTCGACGGCGCCGGCGAGGTCGACGCCCAGATCCTCAGGGCCAAGGGCGTGGAGAGCTACCGGGTCACGGCCACCCAGCAGGGCGACCGCATCCACCTCACCCCGCCGCCCGGCGGCACCGCGACGACCCGCATCGGCGACGCCGACGACCGCCTCGTCGAGCTGCGCCAGTACAAGGGCGCCACCCCGACCGGCGAGTACGAGTCCACCAAGTACACCTACGACCACGCCGGACGCCTGTCCACCGTGACCGACCCGGCGGGCAACGTGTGGCGCCACCACTACGACCTGCGCGGCCGGGAGATCAGGACGGAGGATCCCGACAAGGGCGTCACCACGATGACGTACAACGACGCCGACGAGCTCGTCAGCACCACCGACGCGCGCGGCAAGACCCTCTGGTACGTCTACGACGACCTCGGGCGCAAGAAGGAGCTGCGCGAGGGCTCGGCGACCGGCACGCTGCTGGCCGAGTGGAAGTACGACGGCCTGGCCAAGGGCCACATGAACGCGAGCATCAGGTACGCGGGCGGGCAGGCGTACAAGGCGGAGATCAACGCGATCGACTCCGGCTACCGGACGCTGCGCGAGACCGTGACCATCCCCGCGCGAGAGGGCAGGCTCGCCGGCTCGTACGTGCTCAACACCCGCTACACGCTCGACGACCAGGTGCAGTCCGTCAGCTTCCCGGCCGGGGGCGGGCTGGCGGCCGAGTCGGTCGTCTACTCCTACGACGAGCTCAGCCAGCCGACCAAGGTGAGCGGGCTGTCGACGTACGTGACCGCGACCCGCTACTCCAAGCTCGGCGAGACCCTGCAGTACGAGCTGGGATCGGGCGGGAAGAAGACCTGGCTCACCTACACCCATGACGAGTCCACCCGCAGGCTGACCGGCATGCGGCTGGACCGGGAGGGCGCCGCCGCGACCGACCTCGACCTGAACTACACCTACGACCCGGCCGGCAACATCACCAAGATCGCCGAGAGGGCGGGCGGCCAGGACACGCAGTGCTTCACCTACGACCACCTGCGCCGGATGACCTCGGCGTGGACGGCCACCGACGACTGCGCGAGCGGCACGCCCACCTCGGGCACGATCGGCGGCGTGGCCCCGTACGCGACCAGTTACGCCTACGACGCCACCGGCAACCGGCTGAAGGAGACCAGGCACGCCTGGGGCGGCGCGCCCGAGACCACACGTGCCTCCGTCTACCCGGCGGCCGGGGCGAAACGGCCGCACGCCGTGCAGAGCATCGGGACCGACCTGTTCGCCTACGACGAGGCGGGCAACACCACCCGGCGCAAGGTCGGCGCCTCCGACCAGACCCTCGTCTGGGACGCCGAAGGCAACCTGGAGTCGGTCACCGAGGCCGGCCGGACGACGTCCTACGTCTACGACGCCGACGGCGACCGCCTGCTGCGCAGGACCCCGGCGGACGCCACCCTGTACGTGGACGACATGGAGCTGCGCTTCGACTTCGCCAAGGACGCCGTCGAGCAGACCCGCTACTACACGATCAACGGCGAGCCGATCGCGGTCCGCACGCCCGACGACCAGGTGCACTTCCTCGCCGCCGACCACCAGGGCACCGCGCAGGCCGCGGTGAACGCCGGGACCGGGGAGCTCGCCGTACGGCGGATGACGCCCTTCGGCGAGGAACGCGGGACGGCGCCGCCGTGGTGGCCGGGCCAGCGGGCCTTCGTCGGCGGCACCCAGGACCCGACGACCGGGCTCGTCCACCTGGGCGCCCGCGAGTACGACCCCAGGAACGGCCGGTTCCTGTCGGTCGACCCCGTCATCGAGGAGGAGGACCCGCAGCAGCTCAACGCCTACGCCTACGCCAACAACAGCCCCGTCACCATGAGCGACCCCGACGGGCAGCTGTTCTGGATCGCGGTCGGCATCGCGGCGCGGATCGCGGCCCGCATCATCGCCAGGAAGCTGGC
>JABFVJ010000388.1 GCA_013362835.1 Nonomuraea sp.
CGCGCTGCTGGGCCCCTCGCCCGTGGGTGTGCCTTTCGCCCGCTGCAGGGCCCTCACCCGTGGGCGGGTCAGTGGTGGTGGCCGTTGCGGCCGAGGGTTTCCGCGGGGGTCACGCCGGGGCGGGTCCACTGCGGAACGGGCCGGCTGGTCGGGCCCCAGGTGGGCTTGCCGTCCGCGTCCGAACGCCAGGACCAGCACGCTTCGCGTCCCTCCGGCCGGCCCTCGGGCTTGACCTCCCACGCCTCGCCGCGGCCGTAGGGGGTCGTGTCGAGGAGGGCCAGGGTCGGGTTGACCATCTCGTTGCCGCGTCCGGTCGTGGAGTAGGTGAGGAACGTGCGGTCGCCGTCGCGCAGGTAGCTGGTGAGGTAACCCATGTCGCCGCCGACCGGCTCGTCGACGCCGCGTACGGAGTACCAGGGCTGGGTGTAGCCCATGAACTCGACGAAGGAGGCGACCTCGTCCCAGCGGCCGGTGGTCACGATGGCGAACGAGACGCCGCGGGCGTTGAGGTAGACGGCGTCCTTCAGGTGCCAGGCCGCGGTGGTGCAGCCCTCGCACTGCCCCTGGTGGGGTGCGCCGTCGTACCACATGTGCTTGTAGACCACGAGCTCGTCGCGGCCCTGGAACAGGCTCAGGAACGGGACCGGGCCGTCGGGGCCGGTGACCTCGACCGTTCCGTCGAACTCCACCATCGGCAGGCGGCGGCGGGCCGCGGCGATGGCGTCGCCCTCGCGGGTGTGGGCCTTCTCGCGGACCAGAAGCTCGTCACGCGCGGCCTGCCAGCTGGCGAGGTCGACGATGGGCGGACGGCCGGGCAGTTTCGGGGTGGTCATGGTGTTCTCCGTGGTGTCGTGCCGGGGGCGTCGTACGACGTCGTCAGAACAGACTCGCGGCGGGGCCGGAACTCATCGCCGCCCGGGTCGCGAAGCGGCGCGGCTCATGGACAGGGCCCACGCGGTGGTCGCGGCGGCCACCGCGAGCGGGGCGATGAGGGACGCGGCGGGGGCGTGCAGGCGCAGCACCGAGGCCGCGAGTACGGCGCCCGCCACCAGGGCCAGGATCACGGCCAGGGGACGCAGCGGGCTCCTGCGCGCGGCGATGGCCTGGCCGGCCAGGCTGGTCAGGGTGCCGGTGACGTAGGTGGTGGACAGCCCGGGGCCGCCTGCCCAGCGGGTGACCGCGCTCTGCAGGCCCATCGCCGTTCCCGACGCCGCGATCAGCGCGGGACGGGGCACGTCCGCCGCCCATCCGGCCGCCACCAGCGCCAGCAGCACCACTTCGGCGAGCAGCACGACGAGCGGATGCGCCGCGGCGCCGCGTCTCGTGCCTGTGGCGGGCCGGTCCGGAACGGTTGGTGGGCGCGGAGGGGAGGGCGGTGGGGCGCGGCCGAGGAGGGTGAAGCCTGCCGCCAGGCCCAGGCAGAAGGCGGCCAGGGCGACTCCTGAGCGGATGACGTGGGTCGCCTGGCCGGCGCCCAGGGCCAGGCCGAGGAGCACGACGTTGCCGGTCATGTTCGCGGTGAACACCTGCCCGAGCGCGAGGTAGCTCAGCGCGTCGACGGCCCCGGCCGTGAGCGCCAGGGCGAGCATCGAGAACCGTCCGAAACGCATGCTGAGAGTACTATAGCGGACACTCTGCGTAACCGATCAGGGTGTCGGTCGGTATTTACTTCGTTATATCGTTCGATATAGCATCCGACTCATGATGAACGCTCGACGTGCTCCTGGCGCGGGCGGGCTCGGGCCGACGGGGCGCTTCTTCGGGCCGGGCGAGCTGCGCCTGGCCGTGCTCGCCCTGATCGCCGAGCGACCCGGCCACGGCTACCAGGTCATGACCCGTCTCGCCGACCGATTCAACGGCACCTACGAGCCCAGCGCCGGCTCCATCTACCCGACCCTGCAACTGCTGGAGGACGAAGGGCTCGTCCGGGTGGAGGCGGAGGACGGACGGAAGGTCCACCACGTCACCGACGACGGCCGGCGGGTCGTCGAGGAGCAGGCCGAGGAGATCGGCCGGCTGTGGGGGCGGGCGGCCAGCCGGGGCGAGTGGGGCATGTTCCGCGACCCCGACGCGGCCGAGATCGTCGGGCCGGCGCTGCGCCTGGTCAAGGCGGCGGTGAAGGCGCTCGCCCACGCGCACGGCGATCCGCGGGTGGTCGAGCAGATCCAGGACATCTTCGTGGAGGCCCGCCGCAGGATCGAGCGGCTGGAAGGCGGACGGCGATGACGAGGCGATGACGACGGGAGGTGTTCGGAACGTGGGCAGGCCGATCGCGCGCAGGTTGCTGGACCGGATGTTCGTGACCGGGGAGATCGTCGAGATCGAGCAGGTGGCGGCCCGGATGCGGCGGATCAGGATCGCGGGGGAGGCGCTAGCCGACCTGGCGTGGGTGCCGGGCCAGCACGTACGGGTGCTGATCGGCTCGGGCGGCCTGCTCGGAGGCGTGCTGCGGACGTATTCCGTCTGGCGGTACGACCCCTCGTGGGAGGCCGTCGACCTGGTCGGGTTCGACCATGGGGGCCAGGCGCCGGGGGCGACCTGGGTGAGGAACGCGCGGGTCGGGGAGGAGGTGTCGTTCACCAGGCCGGACGGGGGGTTCGTGGTGCGGCGGGAGGCGCCGTACCACCTGTTCGCGGGGGAGGAGACGGCGTCGGTGGCGTTCGGGGCGATGCTGCGCGGGCTGCCCCTGGAGGCCGCGGTGTTCGGGGTGGTGGAGGCGGACGGGCCGGAGGACCATCTCCCGCTGCCCCGGAGGCTGGAGCGGGTGTGCCGGGGCGGGGCGTCGGCCGAGAGGTCGGAGTCGCTGGTCGAGGCGGTCAGGAAGCTGGAACTGCCGGACGGGCCGGGGGTGGCGTACCTGGCGGGGGAGGCGCGCACGATCCAGGCCGTACGCGCCCACCTGGTGCGGGAGCGGGGCTGGCAGCGCAGGGACGTGCGGACGAAGCCGTTCTGGGCGCCGGGGAGGAAGGGGCTCGACTGAGCGGGACCGGTGGCGGCGAGGCTTGAAGTGGTCCGGGAGCGTGATAATAATACCGGTATAGTTATCGCCTGACGGGCTGGGAGGCCGCCGTGATCACGCTCAAGACCGCCGGAGAGATCGACGCCATGCGGGAGGCGGGCCGGGTCGTGGCCGCCGTGCAGGCCGCCGTCAGGGAGCGGGCGGCCGTCGGGGTGTCGCTGCTGCAGCTGGACCTGGTGGCCCGTGAGGTCATGGAGGAGGCGGGGGCGGGAGCGTCGTTCCTCGGGTATCACCCGTCGTTCGGGGCCACGCCCTACCCGGGGGTGATCTGCACGTCCGTGAACGGCGTCATGCTGCACGGCCTGCCCACCCCGTACCGCCTCAGGGACGGCGACCTGCTCAGCGTGGACTGCGGCGCGTACGTCGACGGCTGGCACGCCGACGGCACGGTGAGCTTCACCGTCGGCCACCCGCGCCCCGAGGACCTCAAGCTGATCACCGTGGCGGACGAGACGCTGGCGGCCGGCATCGCGGCGGCCGTGCCGGGAGGCAAGATGGGCGACATCGGTCACGCCATGTCGCTGGTCGGCCGGGGCGCCGGCTACGGCATGCAGAACGACTTCGGCGGCCACGGCATCGGCCGGGCCATGCACGAGTCGCCGTTCGTGCCCAACGAGGCGCGGCCGGGGCGCGGGCTGAGGCTGCGCCCGGGGCTCGTGATCGCCATCGAGCCGAGCCTGATGGCGGGCGGCGGCGACGACTACCACATGGCCGACGACGGCTGGTCGGTGTGCTCCGCGGACGGCAGCAGAAGCGTCCACGTCGAGCACACGGTGGCCGTCACGGAGGACGGTCCGGTCGTCCTCACCGTGCCCTGAGGGGCCTGTGGTCAGCGCCGGGTCATGAAAGGGGCGGATATTCCTTCGCCGACCCCACCGGTCCGTCAAGGAGGTCGAGCGGCGGCACCCATTCCCCAAGAGGAGGTGTTTTCCCAGGTAAAGACAGAATTGCTGGTGTTTGTTGAAAGAGGGCCTAGGGCAGATCTCCTCCCGATAGCTACGGAGAGTAGTCGATAGGTATCAAGGAGATTCGATATGTTCAGACAAGGGCTCATCCTGGCCGGGCTCGTCGGCGGGATGGTCATGGTCGGCGGCTCCGCGCTAGCGGCGACCCCCCACATGGCCTTCTACCCCCAGGCCGATGAGGACCCGGGTCGGGTCCTCGTCATCTGTGGCGACGACAACATCCTCGCCGACGGCGAGGTCGACAACGGCACCAGGGGCGTTCTCGTCCTCGAGACCGGCGACATCCTCAGCCAGATCCTCGGCATCAAGTCCGAAGAGAACAAGTGCGCCGCCAGCTGACGTCGATTCTCGGCAGCTAGAAGCGTAACCAAGGGGCCCGCCCGCAAGGTGGGCCCCTTTGCCATGCCCACTCCCGGGTGCTCAGTCCTGGTAGGTGAAGGCCGCTTCGAAGGAGTTGCGGGCGATCCGGTCGAGCTGGTCGTCGGTCATCCCGAGCTCCCGCCGCAACGCGGTGTAGTTGTCCTCGACGTAGCCGCCGAAGTAGGCGGGGTCGTCGGAGTTGACCGTCACGACCAGGCCCTCGTCCAGCATCGCGGGCAGGATGTGGTCGCGGATCGAGGGCACGGCGCGCAGCCGTACGTTCGACAGCGGGCACACCGTGAGCGGGATGCGCTCGGCCCGCAGCCTGGCCACGAGCTGCGGATCCTCCATGGCCCTGATGCCGTGGTCGACCCGCTCGACCTTCAGCACGTCGAGGGCCTCCCACACGTAGTCGGGGCCGCCCTCCTCGCCCGCGTGCGCCACCCTGCGCAGCCCCTCGGCGCCGGCGATCTCGAAGACCCGCCTGAACAGCGACGGCGGGTAGCCGACCTCGGCCGAGTCCAGGCCCACCCCGATGAAGTGCTCCCGGTACGGCAGCGCAGCCCGCAGCACCCGCTCGGCCTCCTCGGCGCCCCGGTCACGCAGGAAGCACAGGATCAGCGCGGCCGACACCTCGCTGTCCTTCAACGCCGACGACAGCCCGGAGAAGACGACGTCGAGCGGGACGCCCCTGCTCAGATGCGCCTGCGGGTCGAAGAAGATCTCCGCGTGCCGTACGCCCTGCGCGGCGGCCCTGCGCAGGTAGGCGGCGGCCAGGTCGTAGAAGTCGGCCTCGGTGCGGAGGACCGCCATGTTCTCGTAGTAGATGTCGAGGAACGACTGCAGGTTCGAGAACTCGTAACGGGCGCGGATCGCCTCCACGTCGAACGTCGGCAGCTCGATCCCGTTCCGCCGGGCCAGCTCGACGACGAGCTCGGGTTCGAGGGTGCCTTCGATGTGCAGGTGAAGTTCCGCCTTGGGACGCATGGCAAGAAGTAAACCGGACCGCGCCTGGCGGAGGTATCGTGCGAACCTCTGAACTCTCATGCGTTGAGCTGGCATAACATCAGATTTCATGAGGCTGGCCGAGTTGCTCGCACGCGAGGACCTGCGGCTCACGCTCGTGACGGGCGGCGAGGCGATCGAGCGTACGGTCTCGCGCGCCTACCCGACCGACCTGCCCGACCCGCGCCGCTACCTCCGGCCCGGCGACCTGGTCCTGACCAGCGGCGTCTGGTACGGCGAGCCCGCCGACTGCGAGCGGTTCGCCGACGCCCTGTGGGCCAGCGACGTCGCCGGCCTGGTCGTGGGCCTGATCGTGCTGGGCGAGCTGCCCGACGCGCTGGTCAAGGCGTGCGAACGGCGGCGGCTGCCGCTGCTGCTCGCCGCTCCCGACCAGTCGTTCGGCGCGATCACCGAGGTCGTGACCGCCGAGGGCTTCGCCGCCGAGCAGCGCAGGGCCGAACGGGTCAGGGCGCAGACGCTGCTCGACGTGCTCGGCCGCATCCCGCCCGGCGAGGTCTCGGCCCATCTGCGGCTGCTCGGCGCCGATCCCGGGCTGCCGACCACGGCCATGGTCGTCCGCCTGACCGGCGGCGACCACGACCTGCCGGAGCTCCTGCACGAGGGGCTGGCCAGGAAGGGCCGCCACCTGATCGTCGGCGGCACGCCACGGGAGGCGGTGGTGCTGGTCAACGGCCGGGCCACGCGCAAGAGCCTGGCCGACGAGCTGCGCGAGCTGGCCGCCGGGCGTCCCGGGCTCAGCCTCGCGGCCGGGATCAGCGACGCGACGGCGAGCGTGTCCCAGCTCGGCGAGGCCCTGGAGACGGCGCGGCGGGGCATGGAGTCCGCCCGCGACGGCGCGGGCCCGGTGTCGATCATGTCCGTGGCCGACATCGACAGCTACGACCTGCTGCTGGCCACGCTGCCGGCGAGCGTGCGCAGGTCGTTCAGGGACCACCTGCTCGGCCCGGTCGAGGAGTACGACGCCCGCCACGGCTCGGAGCTGCTGCGCACGCTCGACATCTTCCTGGAGACGTGCGGATCCTGGCAGCGCACGGCCGACGAGCTGTATGTGCACGTCAACACGTTGCGCTACCGGATGCAGCGGATCGAGGAGCTGACCGGGCGGCGGATGTCGTCGATGCGCGACCGTACCGATCTCTACCTGGCGCTCAGGTCAGGGCAGGCGGCCCGCGACGAGCCTGCCCCGTGACACGACGGCCACGATGTTCGCCGTGGCCAGGTCCTCGATGCGTTCCCAGGGGCGGCCGCGCAGCACGATGAGGTCCGCGCCGAGCCCGGGGGTGATCCGGCCGACGGGCATGCCGATCGAGTCGGCCGCGTCGGAGGTCGCCGCCCGCAGCGCGGCCTCGGCGTCCATGCCGAGGATGCGGGTCATGTGCACGACCTCGGCGAGCTGGTCGCCGAACTGCACGTGGTGGCCGTTGGCGTCGGTGCCGAGCACGAAGCGGACGCCGAGCGCCGCCGCCTGGGCGAGCAGCACGTTCCTGGTGGCGACCAGCTCGGCCGCCTTGGCCCTGGCCTCGGGCGTGACCGGGACGCGGCCCTCGGCGATGGCCTCGTTGATCAGCAGCGTCGGCGCTACCGGCGTGCCCCGGGCGGCCAGGGCCTCGGCCAGGTCCTTGCTCATGAGCGTGCCGTGCTCGATCGAGTCGACGCCCTCCTCGACGGCGACGCGGATGCCGTCCTCGGAGTGGGCGTGCGAGGCGACCGGCATGCCCAGCGCGTGGGCCTCGTCCACGACGGCTCTGATCTCGTCGCGGGTGTAGTTGCGCCAGACGTTCTTGTCGCCGATCGACAGCACGCCGCCGCTGGTGGTGAGCTTGATGCCGTCCATGCCGGCGCGGGCCCACGTACGCACGAGCTTGCGGCACTCGTCGGGGCCGTCGGCGGTCGGCTTCCTGAACGGGAACGCCGGAGGCACGAACAGGTCGTTGTGCCCGGCGGTCATCCCCACCACGCCGTGCACCTGGAGGCGCGGGCCCGGCAGCACCCCGGCGTCGAAGACGCGGCGCAGGGCGATCTGGGCCTCGTCGCCCGCGAGGTCGCGCAGCGTCGTCACGCCGTGGCGCATGGCCCGCTGGGCGTGGGCGGCGCCGTGGAGCACCTGCTCGTCACGCGTGGTGGTGAGCGGCCAGGTCGCGAAGTCGGGCGGCGTGCCCTCGCCCGCGTAGCCGACCAGGTGCACGTGCGTGTCCACGAGTCCGGGCAGCACGCACAGGTCGTCGTACGCCGGCGCCGAGGGGCGCACCTCGTCGATGCGGTCGCCGTCCCAGCTCAGATCGACCGGGCCGCGGTGTTCGGTACCGTCCCAGAGAGGGATTCCGTCGAGTCTCATTCCGATCGACGCTACCGGAGCTCTCGGGGCGCTGGAGGGATCTACGGTCCTCGCGCGGCGCTCTCGTAGGGACCTACAGGGGTTCCCAGGGGTTTTCCGGGATTCCCGCGTCGCGGGGGCCCGTTCGGAGCCGGCGTGCGAAATTCCTGTCACATGATGGTAATAATCGAGGTCTACCGTCCTGACCTGCACGTTCACGCCGTTCAAGGAGAATTATGGCTACCTTCGACCGTCGCGCGTTCCTGCGGACGACAGGTCTGGCCGGTCTGGCGCTCGGTCTGGCCGCCTGCGGCGACAGCGGCGGCGGCGCGCCGGCCTCCTCCTCCGGCGGCGGGTTCGGCACGGCCAAGCTGCAGTTGTCGTGGAAGAAGAACGTCGAGTTCGCCGGCGAGTACTTCGCCGACACCAAGGGCTACTTCAAGGCGGCCGGGTTCTCGCAGGTCGAGCTGCTGTCGGGCGGCGGCTCCGGCACCTCGGTCGAGTCGGGGCTCGCGACCGGCCGCTGCTGGGCGGGCCTGTCGGCGCCCACGATCACCGCGCCCGCCGTCCTCCAGGGCGCGCAGCTGAAGATCGTCGGCGCGACCTTCCAGAAGAACCCGTTCGCGATCATCTCGCTCGGCAAGAACCCGATCGAGAAGCCCGCCGACCTGGCCGGCAAGAAGATCGGCGTCCAGGACTCCAACGAGCTGGTCTGGAACGCGCTGCTCCAGGCCAACGGCCTCGACGCGACGAGCGTGACGCGGGTGCCGTTCCAGTCCGACCCCTCGATGCTCACCTCCGGCCAGCTCGACGGGTACGTCGGCTTCGTCACCAGCGGCCCGGTACGCCTGAAGATGCAGGGCGTCGACGCCACGCACATGCTCTTCGCCGACCACGGCCTGCCGCTCGTGGCCGAGACGATCACGGTGACGCAGCAGACCATCGACAACGAGCGCGACCGGCTCAAGGCGTTCCTGACCGCCGAGATCAAGGGCTGGAAGGACGCCGTCGCCGACCCGGCCAAGTCCGCCGAGCTGGCCGCCACCGTCTACGGCAAGGACCAGAACCTCGACGTCAAGGAGCAGACCGAGGAGGCCAAGATGCAGAACGAGCTCGTCGTCACCCCCGACTCCAAGGCCAACGGCCTGTTCACGATGACGCCCGAGCTGATCGAGCAGAACATCGCCTCGCTGGCCAAGGCCGGGCTGACCATCAAGGCCGAGCAGCTCTTCGACCTGTCGGTCCTGGACGAGGTCTACAAGGCCGACCCGAGCCTGAAGCTGTCATGACGGGGATCGTCATCTCGGGGCTGACCAAGACGTTCGCCAAGGGGGTGACCGCGCTCGACGGCGTGGACCTCCAGACGTCCAAGGGCTCGTTCCTGTCCCTGCTCGGGCCGTCGGGCTGCGGCAAGTCGACCGTCCTGCGCATCCTCGCCGGGCTGGAACGGCCGACGTCCGGGGAGATCCGGGTCAACGGCGAGACCCCCGAGGAGCTGCGCAGGAGCCACCACCTCGGGATCGCGTTCCAGGACTCGGCGCTGCTGCCGTGGCGCAGCGTCGCGGCCAACATCCGCCTTCCCCTGGAGGTGGCGGGGCTCAAACCGGAGCCGGGCGCGATCGACGATCTGATCAAGCTGGTCGGCCTCGAAGGCTTCGAGAAGGCACGGCCGGCCGAGCTGTCCGGCGGCATGCGGCAGCGCGTGTCGATCGCCCGCGCGCTGGTGGTCAAGCCCAGCGTGCTGCTGCTGGACGAGCCGTTCGGCGCCCTCGACGACATGACCAGGCAGCGGCTCAACCTGGAGTTGCTGCGCATCTGGACCGAGAAGCCGGCCACGACGCTGATGGTCACCCACGGCATCGGCGAGGCGATCTTCCTCTCCGACGTGGTCGCCGTCATGAGCCCCCGCCCCGGACGGGTCGTGGAGATGGTCGAGATCGACCTGCCGCGTCCCCGTACCCCCGACATGATGCGCACCCCCGAGTTCCACGCCATCCACGACCACCTCAGCGAGCTGCTGTTCGGGCACGGCTCATGAGACGGCTGCAGGGCCTGGTCGGCGTCCTCGCCCTGGTCGCGCTCTGGTGGCTGCTCGCCGTGACCGTGTTCGCGGACGGCGGCGCGGTGCCGACGCCGTGGGCGGTGCTCTCCTCGATGGCCCAGGACGGCTGGGCCTTCTACGGCCCCAACGCCACCGCCACGCTGTCGGCGGCGCTGGAGGGCTTCCTGTGGGGCAACGGCCTGGCCATCGGCGTGGCGCTGCTGGTGCTGCTGGTGCCGAGGCTCGAAGCGGTCGCCACCCAGCTCGCCGTGATCAGCTACTGCGTCCCGCTGCTGGCCATCGGGCCGATCGTGCTCGTCGTCCTCGGCGGTGACGCGACCGTGGTCTTCCTCGCCGCCATCTCGGTCTTCTTCACCACCCTGATCGGCGCGCTGCTCGGGCTGCGCTCGGCCGACCGGGCGAGCCTCGACCTCGTCACCGTCTACGGCGGCGGCCGCCTGGCCAGGCTCCGCTACGTGCAGACGATCGCGGCGCTGCCGAGCACGTTCGCCGGGCTGAAGATCTCCGCGCCGTCCGCGCTGCTCGGCGCGATCATCGGCGAGTACCTGGGCAGCAACGACCAGGGGCTGGGCGTGTCGCTGATGATCTCCCAGCAGCAGTTCCAGGTGTCGCGCACGTGGGGGCTCGCGCTGGTCGCGGGGCTGATCGCCGGTCTCGGGTACGCCGTCGTCGCGCTGGTCGCCAGGATCGTCACGCCGTGGTCGCAGGGGAGGCCGTCGTGATCGCACGTACCGTGCTGCGGGTGGTCGGGCCGCTCGCGCCTTCCGTGGTCATCGTCGTGGCCGCGTGGTGGCTGCTGCTGGAGGCGTTCGGGATCAGCCCGCTCGTGGGCAAGCGGCCGCCGCAGGTCTGGGAGTACCTGACCTCGTCGGCCGCCCATCGGGAGGCCGTGTTCGGCGCGCTCGGCATCACGGTCAGGGACGCGTTGATCGGGTTCACCTGCGGCCTGGTCGCGGCGATGGCCGTCGCGGTGGCGTTCGTGCTGTTCCGTACGGTCGAGCAGACGTTCATGCCGGTCGCGATGTTGCTGCGCTCGGTGCCGCTGGTCGTGATGACGCCGCTGATCACGCTGGTCTTCGGCCGCGACCTCGCCGGCGTGGCCGTCATCGGCGGCATCGTGGTCTTCTTCCCCGCGCTGGTGAACATCGCCTTCGGGCTGCGCTCGGCCTCTCCGCAGGCCACCGACCTGATCATGGCGTACGGCGGGACCCGGCTGACCGTGCTGCGCAAGGTCGCGGTGCCGACGGCGATGCCCGCGGTGTTCGCCTCGGCCAGGATCTCCGTGCCCGCCTCGATCATCGGCGCGCTCATCGCGGAATGGCTGGCCACCGGGAAGGGCATCGGGGCCGAGATCCTGCGGGCGATCGGCGGGTTCCGCTACGACGAGGTGTGGGCGGACATCGTGGTGGTCACGGCGGTGTCGATCCTCGCGTACGCGGTCGTCGGCGTGGTCGAGTCGCTGGTCCTGGCGCGGTTCTCCGACCGGGCCTGAGAAGTGGCGGGCCCGGCCGCCGCCCCTGTGTGCGGGGAGGGGCGCGGCCGGACCCGCGGGGAAGGGAGCGTGTGGGCGTGCGGTGGGTAACCGGCTGGGGGTGTGGCCGGTGAAGGCCCCGACGCTCCCGCGAGAGGTTCACGGGGGTGCTGAATCAGAATTCTTGCGCCCCCAAGTCGCCCTTGTACTGAAATCGCCGCTTATATCTGGAGTTCCAGGTAGTTGATCGGTCAACCACGACGGCCCTCCGGACGTCGGAGGGCCGTCGTTCACCGGTTCGCTAGCACTGGGCCGGCTTCAGCCACGAGCACTCCAGGTCGCCCGCCGCGCTCTGGCCGGCCGACCTGAGCTGGGCGGTGACGTCGGTCGCCGTGGTCCGCGAGAACTGGGCCAGCCGGACGGCGATCTTGTCCTCGATGTCCTTCGGCGAGCCGGACAGGTACTGGTTCAGCATGATCGAGAAGACCAGCGGCTCGCCCTCGGCGCTGGTCACGTAGCCCGACAGCGCGGTCACGCCGGTCAGCGAGCCCGTCTTGGCGTGGACGTTGTTCGCGGCCGGCGTGTTCGCCATCCGGCTGCGCAGCGTGCCGCCGGTGAACCGGTCGGAGTTGCCGGCGATGGGCAGGGCCTCGTACCAGGTGGAGAACCACGGCTTGGCCCGTACGGCGGACAGGAGCTGCACGATCGAGCCCGGCGAGAAGCCGTCGCGGCGCGACAGCCCGGAACCGTCCCGCATGTTGATCACCTGGACGCCGTTCGCCTTGGCGAAGTCCGTGCTGACCTTGAGCCCGGCCGACCAACTGCCCTGGTTCGCGACCTTGCGGCCCATGGCCTTGGTGAGGATCTCGGCGTGCATGTTGTTGCTCAGCTTCAGGAACGGCACCAGCAGCTCGCCGAGCGTCATCGACTCGTGCCTGGCCAGCTCGCCCGCCCCCGCCGGAGCCGCGCCCGTCACGGTCGGCCCGAGCACCCTGACGCCGTGCTTGGCCAGGGACTTGCGGAACAGCGACGACACGTACGCCGTGGGGTCGTCCACGGCCACCCACTCCTGGTACGGGTCCGCGACCGTACCGGTGATCACGACGGTCCGCGTGGCGTGCTGCCGTTCGATGAGCACGTCGGTCTCGGCGCCCACGGTGGCCTTGTTGACGATCTTCAGGTAGTCGGTCTCGGGGGTCGTCGAGACCTTGACCTTGCCGCCGTCGGCCGCCACCGAGACGATCACCGAGCCGGCGTCGTAGTCGCGGTCGGGCGAGGCGGTCAGCGCGGAGATGGGCGCGTTGTAGTAGGCGGTCTCGTCGTCCCACGCCCAGTCGTTGCCGAGCCGCTGCCCGTCGAACCAGGTGTCGTCGGCGACCAGTTTGCCGGTGACGACCTTGACGCCGGCGCCGGCGACCTTGGCCGCCAGCGCGTCGTAGTCCTCGGCCAGCATCGTCGGGTCGCCGGTGCCGCGCAGCACCAGGTCGCCGGTGAGCACCGAGCCGACCTTGCGGCCGGCGTTCAGGACGGTGGTCGGGAAGCGGTAGTCGAGCCCGAGCGTCTCGGCCGCCGCGGCCGAGGTGAACAGCTTGGTGTTGGACGCCGGCGTCAGGAGCTTGCCCGCGTCGGTGGCGTAGAGCTCCTCTCCGGTCGCGGCGCTCCTGACGACGACGCCCGCCCTGGCGATCGTGAGCCGCGAGTCGCTGAGGATCTTGTTGATGTCCTGGGTCAGGTCGGCCACGCCGGGGGAGGGGTCGAGGGCGACCGCTGGACTGGAGGGGCCGGACGCCCACGCGAGGGCCGCGACGAGCGTGCCCGCGACGAGGGAGGCTGAGGTACGCCGCATGGGGTCTCCAAGGGACTGGGGGATCGCCTGAGAGCATGAATCAGCGCGGCCACCCTGTAATCCGCAAATATCCGTATTTCTAGAGGTTCAGAAGGACGGCTGGCCCGAGCTCAGCAGGAACCCGCAGTCGCCGAAGGAGACCTCGTCGCCCGACTTGACCCGGGCGGGCCCCACCAGCCGCCACCCGTTGAGCCTGGTGCCGTTGAGCGAGCCGAGATCGACGAGCAGCCAGCCGCCGTCGCCCTCGCGCCGCAGCTCGGCGTGGACCCGCGAGACCGTCAGGTCGGACAGCACCAGGTCGCAGGCCGATCCGCGGCCCACGACGTAGCGCAGCCGGTCGTCGTCGGGCAGCGCGAGCCGGGGCAGCCGCGGCCGCCGCCAGGCCGACTGCAGCCGCGTGGTGAACTCCGACACCGACGAGACCGCGTCGGTGAGCCGCTGCCTGAGCGTCTGCCGCCGCGGCAGGTCGGCCACCAGCTCGTCGAGTTCGTGCTGGTTACGCGCGCGCAACGCCTGGTCGACCCGGCCGACGAAGGTGTCGTGGGAGATCCGGCCCTCCACGGCCCGGTGCTTGAGCTCGTCGATCGCGCGGTCGCGTTCCCCGTCTGAGGCGCGGAACGGCGGATGCGTGGAGCTCATGACCCGAGTATCGGCCTGAACCGCGTTCCGTGTCCAGAATACGCGGATCAGGTTGCCAACGCCATACCCGGTATGCATACTCAGTATCTATGTCGATCAGGCACGGACTGCTCGCCCTGCTGAGCAGCGGACCGCGGTACGGCTACCAGCTCCGGGTGGAGTTCGAGGCGTCAACAGGGGCGACCTGGCCGCTCAACATCGGCCAGGTCTATACGACGCTGTCCCGGCTGGAACGCGACGGCCTGGTCGCCCCGGGCGGCGCGGACGAGCAGGGCCGCGCCGTCTACACGATCACCGAGGCCGGCCGGGAGGAACTGGAGCGATGGTTCAGCACCCCCGTCGACCACTCCGACCGGCCTCGGGACGAGCTCGTCATCAAGATAGCCATGGCCGTCGCCACCGAGGACGTGGACGTCGGCGACGTCATCCTGGCCCAGCGCATGGCCACGATGCGCACGTTGCAGGACCTCACCCGGGCCAAACGCGCGCTCAAGAACGGCCCGGCCCAGCGGCTCGTCATCGAGTCGATGATCTTCAAGGCCGAGGCCGAGCAGCGCTGGCTCGACCACTGCGAGGCCGTCGTCAAGGAGAAGAACGCATGACTGTGGTGGAGCTGCGGGACGTGACCCGCGAGCACGGCCAGGTGCGCGCCCTGCGGGGCGTGAGCCTGGAGGTGGGACAGGGGGAGCTCGTCGCCGTCATGGGCCCGTCGGGCTCGGGCAAGTCGACGCTGCTCAACGTGGCCGGCGGTCTCGACCGTCCCACGACGGGCACGGTGCTGATCGAGGGCCGCGACCTGGGGAAGATCCGCGACCTCGCCGCGCTCAGACGCGGCAGCGTCGGCTACGTCTTCCAGGACCTCAACCTGATCCCGTCGCTGACGGCGGCGGAGAACGTGATGCTGCCCAGGGAGCTCGACGGCGTACGCGCCCGCCAGGCACGGGGGGAGGCGCTGGCCGTCCTCGCCGACGTGGGCGCGGAGGAGATCGCCGACCGCTTCCCCGAGGAGCTGTCCGGCGGCCAGCGCCAGCGCGTGGCCATCGCGCGGGCGCTGGTCGGCGAGCGCCGGCTGCTGCTGGCCGACGAGCCGACGGGCGCGCTCGACACGGCCACCGGCGACGAGGTCCTGACCCTGCTGCGCAACCGCTGCGACGCGGGCGTGGCGGTGCTGCTCGTCACCCACGAGCCGCGCTACGCGGCCTGGGCCGACCGGGTGGTCTACCTGCGTGACGGCCTGATCGCGGAGTCGTCGGCCGTGCGGCTGGAGAGCGCGCGTTGAGCGCCTTCCTCGCCGCCCTGCGGATCTCCCGCAGGGACGCGCTGCGCTTCAAGGGGCGTACCGCGCTGATCATGGTGATGATCGGCCTGCCGGTCATGGTCATCACGGCGGTGCTCACCGGCGCCGCCACGACCGACGTCACCCCTCAGGAACGGGCCGTGTCCCGCATGGGAGCGGCCGACGCGCGGCTCCTCACCTTTCCGTCCCGCCTGCCGGTCGAGCAGGACTACAACATGGACTCCGCGCACCAGAGGGACAGCGCCCACGCGGGCCGGCCGTGGACGGTCGCCGAGGTCGGCACGCTGCTCCCAGGCCGTCTCCTGCGCTTCCAGGAGAGCGTGGTCAACACCCGGCTGCCCGACGGCTTCTCCAGGACCGACGTGCTGGAGGTGGACCTGCGCGACCCCATCGCGGCCGGAATGCGCCCCCTGCGCCAGGGCCGGTACGCCGCCGCGCCCGGCGAGGTGGCGATCTCGTCCAGAATGGCCGATCTGGGTGTGCGGATCGGCGACACGCTGACCGTGCGGCGGCCCGACCGCGCCGTGAAGGTCGTCGGCGTCGTCGAGCATCCGAACCGGCCCGGCATCCTGGAGCTGACCGCCCTGCCCGAGGGCCTGCTCAAGCACCAGAACGACGGCAACGCCAGCGGCTGGCTCGCCGACACCCCCGGCCCGGTCGAGTGGTCGAAGGTGCGGCAGCTGAACCGGGCGGGCCTCGGCGTCGGCTCCCGCGCGCTGCTCGACGCCCACGCCGGGGACGACTCGGGCGGCGGGCCGTCCGACAGTCGTGAGCTGGCCATGCTCGGCATCGCGGTCGTCCTCGTCGTCATGGAGACCGTGCTGCTGGCCGGGCCCGCGTTCGCCGTGGGGCTGCGGCGGCGGCGCAGGGAGCTGGCGATGATCGCCGCGCAGGGCGGGTCGGGGCCGCAGTTGCGGATGATCGTGCTGGCCGACGGCCTGGTCCTGGGCGGGATCGCGGCCCTGCTCGGCGCCGCGCTCGGCATCGGGCCCGGCCTGCTGGGCGAGTCGATCGCGGCCAGGGAACTGGACTGGTCGCAGGGCCCGCCCGAGGTGCCGTGGCTCCCGGTGCTCGGCGTGGCGGCGCTCGGGCTGGTCAGCGGGCTGACCGCGGCGATCGTGCCCGCCGTGCAGGCGAGCCGGCAGAGTCCCGTCGAGGTGCTCGCCGGGCGGTCCGCCGAGGTCCGGTCGCGGCCGGGACGGCCGCTGCTCGGCGTCGTTCTGGTGCTGCTCGGGCTGGGCGCGACCCTCTACGCCATGACCAGGGGGTGGGTGTCCATCGCGGCGGCCGCCGTGCCGTTCGTGCTCGGGCTGGTCGCGTTGATGCCGTGGCTGGTCAAGGTCACCGGAGGGCTCGCCGGTCGGCTGCCGCTCCCGCTGCGGCTGTCCGTGCGCGACGCCGCCCGCCACCGCGTCCGTACGGCGTCGGCCGCCGCCGCGGTCATGGCCGCGACCATGGGAGCGGTCGCGATCGGCATCGGCACCAGCAGCGCGTACACCCTCCAGGAGAAGAAGGCCATCTCGTCGGTCCCCGTGGGCACCACGACGATCGGCGGCGCCACGTCCCTGGACGACTCGACGTGGGCCCGGCTGAAGGCGGCGGCCCCGGCGCGGTTCCCGGGGGCGGAGACCGCCGTCGGACGGGAGGCGAGGGACGCCAAGGGGCAGCCCGTGCTCCTGTCCGTCGCCGCCAGGTGCGAGCCGGACTGCAGGGACACGTTCTACGACCAGCCCCCGATCGGTGACGAGAGCCTGCTCGCCTTCCTCCAGAAACGCCGGGACCCGCGGGCGGCCGCGGCGCTGGCCGCGGGCAAGGCCGTGGCGTTCAGCCCCGAGGCGGTGCGCGACGGCATGATCGAGCTGGTGGTCGACCGCTGGGACTCGGAGGACGCCCCTCCCCGTAGGGTCCGGGTGCCCGCCGTGGTGTCGAGCGGCGCCGACCCCCAGCAGCTGAGCGCGGTGATCCCGCCGCAGGCGCTGGCCAAGGTCGGGTTCGGCTCGGTCGAGCGGTTGCTCTACGTGGCCTCGGTTCCTGAGGACGAGCAGCGTCTGGGGGCCGACCTGCGGGGCGAGATCGACGGCAACATCTTCGCCTACTCCGAACGGGGACACGACCAGGACCGCGCCAACGTCCTCATGGTCCTGCTCGGGGCCGCGCTGCTCCTCGTGCTCGGCGGCACGTTCGCCGCCACGGGACTCGCGGCGGCCGACATGCGCGGCGACCTCGACAACCTGTCGGCGGTCGGCGCGGCCCCCCGCGTACGCAGGCTGGTGGTGGCCGCGCAGGCCGCCTGCATCGCGGGTCTGGGCGCGGCGGTGGGCCTGGTCGCGGGCCTGGTCACCGGTCTCGCGCTGACCTGGCCGCTGGCGGGAGGATCAAGAGAGCTGCTGGACGGCCCCACGGCGGTCGACGTGCCCTGGTCGTTCCTGGCCGTGGTCGTCGTGGGGCTGCCGCTGGTCGCGGCGCTGGTGGCCGGGGTGTTCACCCGGACGCGTCCGGTGTGGCGCCGGCGGGTGGCCTGAGCCGGTACTGCAGGGTGACCAGGACCGACAGGAAGATGATCACCGCCGGGACCGCGGTCTGCCCGATGAGGACCGCGGTCACCGCGCTGTCCGGCTGCTGGACCGGCGTGCTCGGCTCGGACTCGACGAAGCCGCCGATCGACAGGATGATGCCGAAGATCAGCGCGCCGAACGAGCTGACCCCGCTCTCGATGGCCGTCCACAGGCCGGTCAGCACGCCCGCCCGCCGCCTGCCCGTCTCGGCCGCGTCCGCGGCGATCACGTCGGCCAGCATCGAGAACAGCATGAGCTCGACCCCGGCGATCCCGACGCCGACGACGAGGATCGTCAGGTGGGCGTACAGGGGGCCGAACAGCGGGGTGGCCATGGCCGCGGCCGTGCCGCCGCCGAACAGCAGCGCGGCCAGGATCATCGCCCCGCGCTTGTCGAACCGCCTGGCCAGCCGGACCCACAGCGGCATGGTCAGCAACATCGGCCCGACGAGCGCGGCGAAGAGCGTCTGCGTCGACTTCGGCGAGCCCAGCGTGTACGAGGCGAAGTACGGCGCGGCGGCCAGCATCATGCTGACGGCCAGCATCTGCGTGCACGCCATGATCGTCAGCCAGAGGAACGCCCGGTTGCCCTTGATCGCCGCGAACTGCTCGCGCCACCCGCCCGGGTCCGGCTCGGGCGCGCCGGTCATGGGGGCGCGGGCGGTGCCGAAGAAGGAGCCGAGCATCGAGGCCAGCAGGATGAGCGCGATCGTCAGGCCCATCAGCCGGTAGCTGCCCAGCGTGCCCTCGTCGCCCTGGCCGGTGGCGATGGCCGGGGCGAGCACGCCGCTGATCGCGGTGGCCGCGCCGATGAAGATCATCCGCCACTGCAGCAGCGAGGTGCGCTCGTGGTAGTCGTGGGTCATCTCGCCGGGCATGGCCTTGTACGGCACCTCGTACAACGCGTACGCGGTCGCGGTCGCCATGAAGCAGAGGCCGACGTACAGGGCGGCGGGGACGCCGGTCAGCGGCGGGCCGGCGAAGACCAGGAAGAACGCGACGGGCAGGGTCAGCGACCCGGCGAGCAGCCACGGGCGGCGCGGCCCCATCCGCGAGACCGTCCGGTCCGACCAGCGCCCGACCAGCGGGTTGATGATCAGGTCCCAGATCTTGGGCGCGGTGACCACCACGCCGGCCAGCCACGCGGGCACGGCCAGGAAGTTGGTCATGTAGTACAGCAGGAGCAGCCCCGGCACGGCGCTGACCGTGGCCGTGCAGAAGGAGCCCACGCCGTAGCCGAGGCGCACGCCCCTGGAGACCGTGGGCGCGCTCACCGGCGGTGTGATCATGCCGATCATTCAAGCCGAGCGAGAGCTTGTTCGGTAGGCCCGGTTTCCCGGGCCCGCCCTACTCCCGTACGTCGGCGCAGACCACGTGCGCGCCGATCTCGATCATCCGGCGCTCGCTGCGCGCGTCGGCCACCCTGGCCATGAGGATCGGGGCGCCGCTGGCCGCGAACTGCGGCAGCCGGGCGCGTACCAGGCGGTGCAGGTCGCGCACCACGTCCTCGGCGGCCGACATGTGGACCTTCACGTGCAGCATGATCCCCGTCGCGCCCGAGGCGGTGCCCGCCTCGGAGATCCAGACGTGGTGCACGAGCGGGAAGTCCACCAGCAGGTACGCGATGGCCTGCCGCAGCGCGGGCAGGATCGGGTGCGTGCACCGCCGGTAGCCGGGGTCCACCTGCTGCATCGGCCCCGACAGGTGCGGCCGGGGCGCGGGGACCCAGGGCAGCGCGGGGGCCTGCGGCGCGGCGGCCGGCGCCACCTGTGCCATCGGCGTGGAGCCGCGTGACACGGTGGCCATGGCGCCGGTCGCGTACGCGGCGGGCACCGCCCCGGAAAGGACGGGCGTCGGACCCGTACGCGTGCTGGTGAGGAAGCGCTGGAGATCGTCGATGGGCACGGCCGCGGCGGCGGGCCCGGCGGCGTCGATCACGATCTCCCGCACGCCCGTGACGCGCTGGATGTCCAGGATGGTGTCGGCGTCGCACGCCGAGAGGGTATGACTGCCCCGGTGCCTGGCGTAGGTCGCAGAGCTGGTGTACCCGAGCAGCACTCGGTCACCTGCCTGGGTCGTCCCGAGGACGACCGATCGGTCTGGTCGCACTGCCACCAGGACTCCACCGTCGGCGAGGGCTGCCAGCAGGCGATGCGGGGCGCCATGCTGTGCGAGCACGTCGGCAAGCGCAGGATTCCCGATGCTCATAGGACGAACCATAGGTAGTCGGCCACGGCTTATCAGGCTAATGGCGAATAAATCTCCCGATCAAGACAAAGATGTGCGCAGAGTGGATGAGTTTGCCGCCGACTGGGTACGAGGCGCCGCGTCCGGAGGCGGCCGGGCCCGGCGCGAAGCCGTCTCACATCGTGGGTCTCTCGTGAACGCGTTCACAAGCGCGGATAGACTCTGAGGGATCCGAGGGACCCATTGACGTGTCCCTCCAGCCCGCCGCATGCCCCTAAGGATCCACGCCTGTGAACAAGCCCGTCGTTCTGGTCGCAGAGGAGTTGTCCGAGGCCGGTCTCGCCGTCCTCGGCGCCGATTTCGAGGTCCGCCACACCGACGGAGCGGACCGTTCCCAGCTTCTTCCCGCCCTCGCCGACGTCGACGCCCTGATCGTGCGCTCCGCCACGCAGGTCGACGCCGAGGCCATCGCCGCCGCGCCGAAGCTGCGCGTCGTCGCCCGCGCCGGTGTCGGCCTCGACAACGTCGACGTCGAGGCGGCCACCAAGGCCGGCGTCATGGTCGTCAACGCGCCGACCTCCAACATCACCAGCGCCGCCGAGCAGACCATCGCGCTCATCCTGGCCAGCGCGCGCAACACGGCCCAGGCCCACGCCGCGCTGAAGAACGGCGAGTGGAAGCGGTCCAAGTACACCGGTGTCGAGCTCGACGAGAAGGTCGTCGGCATCCTCGGCCTCGGCAAGATCGGCCAGCTCGTGGCCCAGCGGCTCCAGCCGTTCGGCGTCGAGCTGATCGCCTACGACCCCTACCTGCCGCCGGCCCGCGCCGCGCAGATGGGCGTCAAGCTGCTCAGCCTCGAAGAGGTGCTCAAGCAGGCCGACTTCATCACCGTCCACCTGCCCAAGTCCAAGGAGACGCTCGGGCTCATCGGTGACAAGGAGCTGCACGAGGTCAAGCCGTCCGTCCGCATCATCAACGTCGCCCGCGGCGGCATCGTGGACGAGGCCGCCCTCTACTCGGCGATCAAGGAGGGGCGCGTGGCCGGTGCGGGCCTCGACGTGTTCTCCAAGGAGCCGTGCACCGACAGCCCGCTGTTCGAGCTCGACCAGGTCGTCGCCACGCCGCACCTCGGTGCCTCCACCCACGAGGCCCAGGAGAAGGCCGGCACGCAGGTCGCGCGGAGCGTGAAGCTGGCGCTCGCGGGCGAGTTCGTGCCGGACGCGGTCAACGTCCAGGGCGGCGCGGTGGCCGAGGACGTCAAGCCGGGCCTGCCGCTCGCCGAGAAGCTGGGCCGCGTGTTCACCGCCCTCGCGGGCGAGGTCGCCACCAAGCTCGACATCGAGGTCCGCGGCGAGATCGCCTCCCAGGACGTGCGGGTGATCGAGCTCGCCGCACTCAAGGGCGTGTTCGCCGACGTGATCGAGGAGCAGGTCACGTACGTCAACGCGCCGCTGCTGGCCAAGGAGCGGGGCATCAGCGTGGAGCTGGTGACCAGCTCTGAGAGCCCCGACTGGCGCAACGTGGTGACCGTGCGCGGCGTCCTCGCCGACGGCCGCCAGGTCTCGGTCTCCGGTACGCTCTCCGGCCCCCGCCAGATCACGAAGATCGTCGAGGTCAACGGCTACGAGATGGAGATCGAGCCGACGGCCCACCTGTCGTTCTTCACCTACACCGACCGTCCCGGCGTCGTCGGCGTGGTCGGCAAGCTGCTCGGCGAGGCGGGCGTGAACATCGCCTCGATGCAGGTGGCCCGTGACGTCAAGGGCGGCAAGGCGCTGATCGCGCTGACCGTCGACTCGGCGATCCCGTCCGACGTGGTCGAGCAGATCGCCGCCGAGATCGGCGCCGAGAGCGGCCGTTCGGTCGACCTGGAGGACTGATCTCCGTAGCTCGGAAGAAGGCCGTCACCGTTCCGGTGGCGGCCTTCTGTTGTCTCAGGATGCGAGATAGTAGGACATCCAACGAGACGGCGGGGTAGTGTTGA
>JABFVJ010000483.1 GCA_013362835.1 Nonomuraea sp.
CGGCTCCCGGTGCGAGGCGAGGCCGGTCGCCAGGCTCTCGTGGAACAGCGCGAGCGCCAGCCCGGGGACGGCCGCCGCGGCCTCGGCCACCTGCGCGTCGGACATGGCGGGCCCGGCGTCGATGAACCACAGGAACCCGAGCAGCCCGTCGGCGTGCCGCAGCGGGACGCACACCCGCGGCAGCAGGCCGAGGTGCGGCGCCCCGGACGTGCGCAGCGGGCCCTGGGCGTCGTGGATGCCCGCCGACCGTAACCACTCGCGCACCTCGGGGGTGGTGTGCCGGCGCAGGATCGAGTCGCGGCGGATGTCGTCCATGGCGCCGCTCTGCTCGCTGTAGGCCACCACGCGCTGCACGCGGTCCTCCAGCAGGAGGGGACGGCCGAGCCGCGCGGCGAGCTCGTCCACGATCCGCTGGAGATCCGCCACGGCTTCACCTACGTCACGCTGGAGATTTCAACAAATGTCGGAAGGATCGATACACGTCTTCCCTACAGCTGCTCGGTGATCTCCGTCAATAACGTCTATACCGTCAATCCGTGAATGCCCCGAAGAAGCTGCTGAAGGGTTTGCTGGCGGCCATCGTGCTGATCCCGGTGAGCCTGATGGCGACCCCCGCTTCCGCAGCACCCCCCACCGATGATCCTGAGTACCCGTGGCGGCAGAACCACTGGCCGCAGACCCAGCCCTGGCAGCTCGACGAACCCGCCGACGCGCCGGCGCTGCGCTCCCGTCCCGCCGGTGGCCTCACGCCGCTCGACCCGCAGAACTGGGAGAACCCCGACCAGATGACCTGGTCGGACTACAAGAAGCCGCCCGGTACGAACTGGAGCGACCCGGCCGTCAAGGGCTCCAAGCGCACGTTCAAGGGCGCGCTGGTGCTGCTCGACTACCCCAACCAGGCGTTCGTCGTCACCCAGCCCAAGGGCTCGACGATCTTCGCGAACCCGAGCGCCGAGGCCCACGACGTCCCGCGTGACCAGGTGGCCAAGTTCTACCAGGACTTCCTCAACACCCCGAACGACCTCAACAAGGGCCACACCATCCACGAGTACTGGATGGAGGACTCCGGCGGCCGGTACGGCGTCGAACTGACCGGGTTCGGCCCGTACACGATGCCGGGCAAGGACCACGAATACGCCCTGGAAGGCTCGTTCAACGGCACCGCGGGCTGCCCGGCCGGCGACACGTGCAACAAGAACCTGCGGATCGACGGGCACAACGCCTGGATCGCCGCCGTCGGCGAAGAGGTCGCCAAGCAGTACGACTTCGTCTTCTACCTGAGCGCCGGCCAGGACGAGTCGTCCACCTGGCAGGAGTTCGGGATGATGAAGTTCCCGACGAAGGAGGACGTGCCCGACGAGTGGGGCCCGCCCGACCCGGCCCTGCCCAACTGGCTCAAGACCCGTTACGTCGACTGGTCCTCCTGGCAGGCGGCCTCCACCTTCTGGCCCAACGCCAACATCGGCGTCGACTCCGTCCAGGCCGAGAGCTCCGGCATGGCCGTCTACGCCCACGAGTTCAGCCACATCCTCGGCGTGCTGGACAACTACAACAACCCGTACGGGGTGCCGCCGATCCGGGCGTACACCGGGATCTGGGAGATGCTCAGCCGGGGCAGCTTCAACGGCCCCGGCGGCCCGCACTCGCGCTGGCTGATCCCGCCCACGGCGGGCGCGTCCATGGGCGCCCAGCACATGCTCCGCAACAAGATCAAGCTGGAGATGGTCGACGAGCAGAACGTCCTGCGCCTGTCGCGCGAGGCGCTCGACGAGTCGGGCCTGGTCACCGCCAAGATCCTGGCCCGCGCCGTACAGCCGGGACAGGGCGAGCTGTCCGGCGTCAACATCTCCTTCGACGCCCCCGGCGACAGGAGCACCTGCGACAGGACCGACCCGCTGTGCGACCGCGGCGGCTACCAGAACTACACGGTCGAGGTCGTGGACCGCATGGGCTCCGACTCCTTCACCCCCGACTCCGGCGTGCTCCTCGCCAAGACCAAGAACGAGGACCGGGCGCCGTTCGAGTGGGTGATCGACGCCAACCCGCAGGACATCGGCATGACCGACTACGTGATGCCCGACGGGACCAAGGTCCCGATCACGATCGGCGACTACCGCCAGCTCTCCGACGCCCTCTTCCACGCCGGCGCCGACTCCGGCAGCGAGTACGAGTACGTCGACGAGGCCAACCGCCTGCACTTCTACGTCACCGACCTCAAGCGCGACCGGGACGGCGAGCTCTCCTACACCGTCGCCATCCGCTCGCTCGACGGCGCCGGCCCGCAGAAGCGCGGCGTCAGGGTGCTCCCGGCCGCCGGCATCCCCACCGGCAAGAACGTCTCCACCTGCAAGTTCCCGCTGTTCAACACCGGCAAGGCGGCCCCCGTCCAGGGGCAGCACCCCGAGGACGTCAGCGCCTACCTGGGCTCCGACGTCTACCGGCTCAAGGCCGAGGTGCAGGGCAAGGGCTGGACCGCCCAGGTGCCCAACGCCCTGGCCGCCGTGGCCTTCGGCAAGCAGGCGCTGGTGACGGTGAACGCCGTGCGCGCGTCCGGCGGCGACCGCCTGGCCCGCGTCAAGCTCACCGCCACCTCGGAGAGCGACCCGGCCAAGACGGTCACGGCCACCTGCCACGTGATCGGCCTGTGACGCCCGGCACGGCCCGTCCCCGTCAGGGGCGGGTCGTGTCCCTGCCCCTGACCTCGTGGGCACCGGTCCCGTACGCGTCGCTGAAGGGGGTCCTGAGCAGCTCGCCCGCCGCCTGCCTGGCCTGCAGCACGCTCTCCTCGAACAGCTTGCGCACGTGCGCCGCCTGGTCGGTCAGCTCCCTGATGCGCTCGTGCGCCAGATCGTCCCGTACGGTGTCGGCGAGCAGCTGCTGGTACTCGGGGGTCTTGGCGGCCAGCGCCTCAAGCCGTTTGTGCGCGTGATACACCTTGTCCGCCTTGAGCACCTGCTTGGCGTACTTCTCCAGGTGCCGCACCCGGTGCGAGAGCGACGTCCAGGCGGCGTCGAGGGCGGCGCTGTAGGGCTTGAACGCGTCCTCCATGCCCGGCGGCAGCTCGCGCGGGATCAGCCTGCCCTGCTCGGCGTGCATCACCGACAGCCGGCGCAGCCGGTGGGCGATCTGCCAGATCTCCTCGGGCAGCGACACCTGGTTCTCGACCGAGTCGATCAGCCCGGCCCTGTGCACCTTCGAGTTCAGGATCGCCTCGGCCGCGTCCTGGGCGCGGCGCAGCAGCCGCTGGCAGGGGTAGTCCAGGTCCTCGGGGAGGATGAAGCGGTCGGCGTTGGCGTAGGCGAGACGGAGTCTCCGCCTGACGGTTCGGTGCGTGCTGCCCACCGCCATCCAGCGCATCAGGACGATCAGCCCGACGCCGATCCCCGCGATGACGGCGGCGTCGAGGTCGAGCAACACGCCGATCAATAAGAGGAATCCTGGGAGCACGAAGAGCAGGGCGGGATTGAAGTTGGGATCCATCCGCCTGCCGGAACGGGCCATACGCAGGATGTGCGGACTCGACCGCAACTCGACCGAGATCTCCGGGGGCAGCGATGGATCGATCACCAGCCGGGGAGGCAGCGCTCGTGGATCCATACGTTCATGCTGCGTTATGAACCGCGAATTCGCTCATGTTTGAGGGACATATAGGGTCGAGATAATGAATGAGATGACAAGATGGATCGACCTGGAAGGCGCCGTCAACGTACGTGACCTGGGCGGACTTCCCACCCGTGACGGCGGTCTCACCCGCCGCGGCCGGATCTACCGGTCCGACAACCTCCAAGGTCTCACGCCCGCCGACGTGTCTTACCTGGTCGGCGAGCTCGACCTGCGCCACGTCGTGGACCTGCGCTCGACCGCGGAGGTCTCCCTGGAAGGCCCGGGGCCGCTCACCCACGCGCCCGAGGTCACCCTCCACCACCTGACGCTGTTCGCCGAGGGCGGCAGGCACACCGACGTCGAGGCCGACTCCATCGACGGCGACCGGGTGCTGCCCTGGCAGGAACGGGTCGTCGACGAGGAGCTCCGGGTGACCGGCTTCTACTTCGGCTACCTGCGCGACCGTCCCGACGCCGTGGTGGCCGCCCTGCGCGCCATGTCCCGCGACGACGGCGCGGCGCTGGTCCACTGCGCCGCCGGCAAGGACCGCACGGGCGTGCTGTCGGCGCTGGCGCTGGAGGTCGCGGGCGCCACCCGCGAGGCGATCGTGGACGACTACGTGGCGACGGGGGAGCGGCTGGAGCTCATCCTCAAGCGCCTGCGCGCCAGCGACACCTACCGCGACGACCTCGACTCCCGCCCCACGGACGACCACATGCCGCGTGCGCGCTACATCGAGCAGTTCCTGAAGGTCCTCGACGACCGCTTCGACGGCCCGATGGGCTGGCTCACCCACCACGGCTGGACCCCCTCCGACACCACCCTCCTCCGCTCCCGCCTCCGCGACTGACCCTCCCGCTCCTGGACTCGCACCCTCCGCCGCCGGGGCGTTCGCTCCGTTCGCCCGCGTCCGTCCCGCCGTCGGGGTGTTCGCTTCGTTCGTCCGCGTCCGTCCCGCCGTCGAGGTTTTCGCCGTTCCATCCAGTACGGCTTCGCACGGGCGGCCACCCCCGTACTCCGGCTGAGGGCCCTCCAGGGGAACGCCGTCTGACCCTTCACCGGCGCGCCGCCGTCACGCGAGCCCAGGTCGGCCGCTCAAGTGGCGTCCCAGGGCACCGGATAGCCTGGGCGGATGAGTGACATCCGGGTCGGCCTGATCGGATACGGCACCGCGGGAGCGTTCTTCCACGCCCCGCTGATCCACGCCACCCCGGGCCTGAGGCTGGCCGCGGTCGTGACCAGGAACCCGGAGCGGCAGGCCGAGGTGGCGGCCAAGTACGGCGCCGCCGGTGTGGCGGACGTACGGGAGTTGTGGGGGCGAAGCGATCTCGTGGTGGTCGCCTCGCCGAACAGGACGCACGTCAGCATGGCCGCCGCCGCCCTGACCGAGGGGCTGCCGGTCGTCGTCGACAAGCCCGTGGCCCGCACCGCCGCGGAGGCACGCGAGCTGCTGCGGCTGGCCGAGGATCGCGACCTCATGCTGACCGTGTTCCAGAACCGCCGCTGGGACGGCGACTTCCTCACCACGCGCCGCCTGATCGACGAGGGACGGCTGGGCGAGGTGCTGAGGTTCGAGTCGAGGTTCGAACGGTGGCGCCCGGTCCCCAAGGGCGGCTGGCGGGAGACCGGAGGCGCCGCGGAGATCGGCGGCCTGCTCTACGACCTGGGCACCCACCTGGTCGACCAGGCGCTGCAGCTCTTCGGCCCCGCGCACGAGGTCTACTGCGAGAGCGACGTCCGGCGGGAGGGCGTGGCCTCCGACGACGACACGTTCATCGCCCTGACCCACGCGGGTGGGGTGCGGTCCCATCTGTGGGCGAGTTCGACGGCGG
>JABFVJ010000007.1 GCA_013362835.1 Nonomuraea sp.
CGCAGGAGCACGTCTCGGCATCGGTTTCGGGCGGCCGGGACCTGCCGGTGGCAAAACGCCCGTAAACTCAGGGGGGTGGATAAGACGACTGCGGACCCCCTGGTCGGGCGGCTCCTCGATGGGCGCTACCGCATCGAGAGCCGGATCGCCCGGGGCGGTATGGCGACCGTCTACCTGGCGCTCGACGTCCGGCTTGACCGCACGGTGGCGCTCAAGGTCATGCACCGGTCGCTGGCCGAGGACCCGGCGTTCGTGCGCAGGTTCATCGGCGAGGCCAAGTCGGTCGCCAGCCTGTCCCACCCCAACGTGGTGCACGTCTTCGACCAGGGCACGGACACCGACGTCGTCTATCTGTCGATGGAATACGTGCCGGGCAAGACGCTCCGCGACATCCTGCGCGAGCGCGGCCGGCTGCCCGCCCGCGAGGCGCTGGAGATCATGATCCCGGTGCTCGCCGCCCTGGGCGCGGCCCACCAGGCCGGGATGGTCCACCGCGACGTGAAGCCGGAAAACGTGCTGATGACCGACGACGGCCGGGTCAAGGTCGTCGACTTCGGGCTGGCCAGGGCCATCGAGGCGACCAACCAGACCCGCACTGGCGTGATGATCGGCACGATCGGCTACATGTCGCCCGAGCAGGTCACCACCGGCGGCGCCGACGTGCGCAGCGACGTCTACGCCGCGGGCATCATGCTGTTCGAGCTGGTGACGGGCCAGCAGCCCTACGACGGCGAGACGCCGATGTCGGTGGCCTACCGCCACGTGCACGACACGGTGCCGCCGCCGTCGTCGCTGGCGCCCGAGGTGCCGCCGCTGATCGACACGCTGGTCGCGCACGCCACGGCCCGCGAGCCGCACGACCGTCCCGCCGACGCGACGGCGATGCTCGTGGAGGCGGTCGACGCCCACCGGATGTCGCCGCGGCTGACCAATCCGCCGATGGCGACGTCCGTCCACCACTCCCTGCCGCGTCAGAGCGGCGCGAGCGCGGCGTCGGTGCCGCTGGCCGCGCCCATGCACACGCTGATCCAGCCGCGGGCCGAGGTGCCGCCGCCTCCGGTCAAGCGCCCGTTCCGGCCCAACTGGTTCCTGGTCGCGCTGGCCGTCGTGATGGTGGTCGCGGTCGGGGTGACCGGCTGGTTCTTCTCGCAGACCACCTACATCCAGGTGCCCAACCTGGTCGGCCAGGACATGCTGGTCGCCGAGCGGAGCGCCACCGGCAAGGGCTTCAAGATCAACAAGGCCCCCGGCGAGCACGACGAGAAGACCGCCGAGGGCCTGGTGCTGCGTACCGACCCGGTGGCCGGGGGCGAGCTGGAGAGCGGCGGCACGATCACGCTGGTGCCCTCGCTCGGCCCCAAGCGGGTGATCGTGCCCAGCGTGAAGGGCCTGACCAGCGACGAGGCCCGGGTCAAGATCGCCGAGGCCGGCCTCACGGTGGGCAGCGTCAAGCGCCTCGCCAACCAGGAGGTCGAGCGCAACCGGGTGATCCGCTCCTCCCCCGAGGCGGGCGAGAAGGTCAAGGAAGGCGCGAAGATCGGCATCTTCGTCAGCGCCGGCCTGGTGATGCCCGACGTCAACGGCATGCCGAAGGACGAGGCGGCCGGCTACCTGGGGGGCCAGGGCTTCCAGGTGCAGGTCAACGAGGTCGACGACGACGCCGAGCCCTGCACGGTCATCGCCCAGACCCCGAAGGCCAAGTCCGAGGTCGACAAGGGCACCCCGGCCACGATCACGGTGTCCCGCTGCCAGACCGACTTCTGGGAGTGGTTCAACGGCGACAACGAGGCCCGCGACGACCAGGAGTTCCGCCTGGTGCCCGCGGTCATCGGCAAGAACGTCAACGACGCCAAGGCCGAGCTGGAGTCGATGGGCTTCAAGGTCCGGGCCAACCGGCTACGCAACGGCGGCGTGGTGCTGTACCAGCGGCCGCTGCCCAACAGCGAGCGGCCGCCGGGCGCCACGGTCTACCTCTGGCAGTAGATCAGGCCAGGTGTCCGTGCAGGCGGACCCTGGCCAGGCCGCCGTCGGGGTGGATGTCGACCCGTACGTGGGTGACCGGCCCGGCGTGGTCGAGCCGGAAGCGGTGGGGCGTGTCCGGCTGCAGCCGGGTCTTCGGCAGCAGCTCGGTCTCGCGGTCCCCGTCGAGGCCGGTGAGCGCGACGTGGCCGGGGGCGTTGAAGATCAGGTTCGTGGTGTCGATCTCGGCGAGGCGGATCAGGCCGCGGCCCGCCAGGCGGATGAGCAGCCAGTCGTTGCCCGGCCCCCGGCGGCGCGCGGTCTCCCAGCCTTCTGCCTGGTGGCGGGCCAGGCCGGGGGCGATGACGTTGTTGGGCGCGGAGTAGAACTCGTCGGAGCAGGCGGTGACCAGGCCGCCGTTCTGGAGCGCGGCCAGGTCGAGGCTCAGGCCGTCGTAGGCGGACAGGTCGGGGCGTACCTCGCCGTGGACGCGGAGGCGGGCGATGCCGCCGTCGGGGTACATGTTCAGCCGTACGTGGGTGTAGCGGGTGTCGTCGCCGGTGACCTCGGCCAGGTGTTCGGCGTCGCCCTTGAGCGCGGTCCTCGGGACGATCTCCGTCCACGCGGCGGCGGCCAGCTCGGCCGGTGAGGGGTGGCCGGGCACGGAGGCGGCCTCGACCGACGCGTACGGCGGGTAGTTGCCCTTGAACCAGGCCGTGTCGATGACGACGCCGCGGATCGCCCCCGGCAGGCCGAGCCGTACGAGGGCCCAGTCGTGGCCGGGTTCGCGGCGGCGGCGGGTCTCCCAGCCGTCGTACACCTGGCCCTTGTTCCCGAACGTCTCGGCCTGGAACGCGGGACGGCCCGGCCTGATCAGGCTCTCCTTCTCGGCGAACGACTCGTCGCTGGCCGCCACGACCGAGCCGCCGAAGGTCCGCAGGGCGAGGTCGGGCAGGGTGATGAAGCCGGGCATCTACTGCTCTCCTGACATGAGTCGTCCGTGGGGCTCGCCGTCCACCGGGCGGCCGCGCAGCCAGGTCGTCAGGACCGCGCCCTTGAGCACGAGTCCGTCATAGGGGGTGACCGGGTTCCTGTGGTGCAGGCGGGCGGCGTCGACGGGGTTGTCGGCGGCGGGGTCGAAGGCGACCAGGTCGGCGTCGTTCCCCACCCGGATCGCCCCCTTGCCCGGGATGCGGGCGATCTCGGCGGGGCCGGCCGCCATCCAGCGGACCACGTCGGCGAGGCCGTGCCCGCGCCGCGCGGCCTCGGTCCAGACGGCGGACAGGCCGAGCTGGAGCGAGGCGATGCCGCCCCAGGCGGCGGCGAAGTCGGGCACCTTCAGGTCGGCGGGCGAGGGCGAGTGGTCGGACACGACGCAGCTCAGCACGCCTCTGGCCAGCCCGTCCCACAGCAGCTCGCGGTTGGACTCCGAGCGGATCGGCGGGCAGCACTTGTAGGCCGTGCGCCCGTCGGGCACCCGCTCGGCCGCGAGCGTCAGGTAGTGGGGGCAGGTCTCCGCCGTGACCGCCACCCCTCCGGCCCGTGCCTCCTCCAGCACGTCGAGGCATTCGGCGCTGGAGACGTGCAGGATGTGCACGCGCGCGCCGGTCTCGGCGGCGAGGGCGACGACCCGCGCGACGGCGCTGCGCTCGGCGGCCCCCGGCCGCGACTCCAGGAACTCCCGGTACGTCGGCCCGCCCGGCTCGCCCAGCAGCGCCGGGTCCTCGGCGTGCACCACCATGAGCCCGCCGAACCCGGCGACCTCCGCCAGCGCCTCCCGCAGCTCCGCCTCGCCGAGCGGCGGGAACTCCTCGACGCCGGACGGCGACAGGAAGCACTTGAAGCCGTGGACGCCGCGTTCGCGCAGCGGCCGCAGGTCCTTGACGTTGCCGGGGATCGCGCCGCCCCAGAAGCCGACGTCCACGTGGCACTGGCCGCGCGCCGCCCGCAGCTTGGTCTCCAGCGCCGCCACGGAGACCGTGGGGGGAAGGGAGTTGAGCGGCATGTCGAGGATCGTGGTGACGCCTCCGGCCGCGGCCGCCCTGGTCGCCGACGCGAACCCCTCCCAGTGCGTACGCCCCGGCTCGTTGACGTGGACGTGCGTGTCGACCAGGCCCGGGAGCAGGGCGAGGTCGCGCAGGTCGATGTCCTCGACGGCGTCGAGCGGTTCGGCGTAGCCGTGCAGCGCCTCGATCCGCTCCCCCCGCACGGCCACGGCGACGGCCCGTTCCCCGTCGGGCGTGACGGCCCGGCGGGAGCGGACGACGAGGTCGTAGGCGGTCATCGTCCCTCCAGGTGTTCGGCGGCCACGCGGGCGGCCAGGCGTTCGAGGAGCGGCCCGGCCTCGGCCATGCAGCGGGCCGGGTCGGGCTCCAGGTCGGTCAGGGCGTAGGCGGCCTCGATGCCGGCGTCCTTGAGCTCGGCGTCGGTGAGCGTACGCCGGCCGCAGACCGCGACCACGGGCACGCCCGCCCTGGCCGCCGCCTGGGCGACGCCGATCGGCGCCTTGCCGCGCAGGGACTGCTCGTCGAGCGAGCCCTCACCGGTGATCACCAGCCGCGCGTCCTCGACGAGCGCGCCGAAGCCGAGCAGGCCGAGCAGGTAGTCGATGCCGGGCCGCAGGTCGGCGTGGAGGAACGCGAGCGCCGCGAACCCGACCCCGCCCGCCGCACCCGCGCCCGGCGCGCCGGCCACGCCCATGGCACGCGGGGCGCTGTCGTGCTCGACGGCTCCCGCCAGGCCGTGCGTCTGGGTCGCGACGGCGGCGAGGCGGGACAGGGCGGCCTCCAGCGTCCTGACGTCCTCGGGGGTCGCGCCCTTCTGCGGGCCGTAGACGGCGGCGGCGCCGTGCGGCCCGAGCAGCGGGTTGTCCACGTCGCTCGCCACCACGAACTCCACCCCGGAGACGTCCGTGAACCCCGACAGGTCGATCCGGTCGAGGCCCCGCAGCGCCGCGCCCCCGTACGGCAGCTCGCCCCCCTCGGCGTCCAGCAGCCGCGCGCCGAGAGCCTGGACCATCCCCGCTCCCCCGTCGGTGCAGGCGCTGCCGCCGAGCCCCAGCACCACCCTGCCGGCGCCCCTGCGCACGGCGTCGGCGACCAGCTCACCGGTGCCGTAGCTGGTGGCCGTCAACGGTTCGAGGCCGCCGGGCAGCCGCCGCAGCCCGGACGCCTCGGCCAGCTCCACCACCGCCGTCGGCACCCCTCCGGCGGCCTTCCAGGCGTAGGATGCGGGCACGCGCTCGCCCGTGGGCCCGGTCACCTCCACGGTGATCCGGTCGAACCCGCTGGCCACGGCCGCGTCGACGGTCCCGTCGCCGCCGTCGGCGACCGGCAGCTCGACGGCCGGCACCCCGAGCCCCGCCGCCACCCGCGCGGCCACCTCGGCCGCCGTGAGCGACCCCTTGAACTTGTCGGGCGCGACCAGAACCTGCTTAACCACTACGAACTCCCACAAGATGCT
>JABFVJ010000427.1 GCA_013362835.1 Nonomuraea sp.
AAGGTGCTGCGCGCCAACGGCATCGTCGACACCGAGCCCTACCGCAAGCTCGGCCGCAACCAGCTCCGCGTCGCGATGTTCCCGGCCATCGAGCCGTCCGACGTCGAGGCCCTCACGGCCTGCGTCGACCACGTGGTCGAGCGCCTCTAGCGCGGCCCGCGCCGGCCCGTCCGGCGCGTCAGCTCGTCGAGGAGGGCGTGCGCGTCCTCGTCCTCGACGCTCTGCGCGAACCTCGTCAGCACCGGCAGCCTGTCGGTGCTGACGGCCAGCGCCTCCAGCATGAGGCGGGTGACGTGCTCGTCCCTGGAGTGGGCGGCGGCGTAGCGGAAGGCGTTGCGGTAGGGCGTACGCACGAGCAGGCCCTTCTTGACCAGCCGCTCGGCGACCGTCTGCACGGTGGTGTAGGCGAGGTCGCGTTGCTCGTTGAGCCGGTCGAGGAGCTCCCTGACCCGCATGGCCTTCCCGGCATCCCACACGACGTCCATGACCGCGCGTTCCAGGGATCCCAGGTTCGCCAACAGACCAATCCCTCCGGCTCGATGAGTAGTAAACATTCTTGCCGGAAAGACCCTCATCGGGCCAGAGTCAGAACTCCGCGGGCGCGGCCACGGCCTTCCTGCGGCGCAGCACCCAGGCGGCCACCACGCCGCCCACGAGGCCGAACAGGTGGCCCTGCCAGGAGATGCCCTGCTGGTTGGGCAGCAGGCCCCACAGGATCGAGTAGTAGGCGACGCCCACGCCGATGCCGATCAGGATGTCGACCACGCGGCGGTCGAACACGCCGCGGGCCAGCACGAAGCCGAAGTAGCCGAAGACCAGGCCGCTCGCGCCGATCGTGATCACGCCGGGGCTGGACACCCACGTGCCGAGGCCGCCGATCACGATGATCAGCAGGCTCGCCCACAGGAACTTGCGGACGTCGCGCACGGCCGCCAGGAAGCCCAGGATCAGCAGCGGCACCGAGTTGGCCATGAGGTGGCCGAAGCCGCCGTGCAGGAACGGCGCGAAGAAGATGCCCACCAGGCCGTCGGGGTCCCAGCCGGCGATGCCGTACATGTCGAGCGAGCCGCCGAGGACGTAGTCGACGCCCTCCAGCACCCACATCACGGCGAGCATGGCGACGACGAGGACGATCGACTTGATCGCGCTGGACAGGAAGGTACCGGCGCCGCGTTTGGCTGATTCGAACCTCATGCGATCTCCTGGTGGTCGGCTCCCTCTTTTTACCGTACGCAGGAAAGGTCGTGCACGCGCGCTGACGCGGCCCCTCCCGTCCGGGCGGAAGGGGCCGGCGTACGGGAGGGGGCTACTCGCCCTTCCACTGGGGGGCGCGCTTCTCGGCGAAGGCCGCCGCGCCCTCCATGGCGTCCTTGGAGCCGAACACCGGGTTGATGATCGCGCCCTGGTTCCTGAACATCTCCTCCAGCGGCCAGTCCTGCGACTCGATGATCACCTTCTTGGTCGCGGCGAGCGCCAGCGGGGCGTTGGCGGCGACCTTGCGGGCCAGCTCCAGCGCGCCCTCAAGGGCCGCCCCCGGCTCGGTGATCCGGTTGACCAGGCCGAGCTCGTACAGGCGGGAGGCCGGGTAGTGGTCGCCGGTCAGGGCGATCTCCATGGCCACGTGGTACGGGATCCGCCGCGGCAGCCGCATGATCCCGCCCGCGCCCGCCACCAGCCCGCGCTTGGGCTCGGGCAGCCCGAACGTGGACCCCGACGAGGCCACGATCAGGTCGCAGGACAGCGCCAGCTCGAACCCGCCCGCGAGCGCGTAGCCCTCGACCGCGGCCACCAGCGGCTTCTTCGGCGGCGCCTCGGCGATGCCGCCGAACCCGCGCCCCTCGACCACCGGGAAGTCGCCGGACAGGAACCCCTTGAGGTCCATTCCGGAGCAGAAGGTGCCACCGGCGCCGGTCAGCACGTACGCCGAAATCTCGGCACGTGCGTCGAACGTGTCCAGCGCCTCGGCGATCCCCCGGGCCACCGCCCCGTTGATCGCGTTACGCGCCTTCGGCCGGTTGATCGTGATGATCGCGACGTTGCCGGACTCCTCGACGAGCACTTCGTCAGACACGAGACCTCACTTGGGCTGGAAGCGGATGCCGCCGTCGAAGCGCACGACCTCGGCGTTCATGTAGTCGTTCTGGATGAGCGAGTGCACCAGGTGGGCGAACTCGTCGGCCCGGCCCATGCGCTTGGGGAAGACGACCGGGGCGACCAGCTTGGCCTTGAACTCGTCGGCGTTGGCCGAGAAGCCGTAGATGGGGGTGTCGATGATGCCGGGGCAGATCGTGTTCACGCGTACGCCGATGGCCGCCAGGTCGCGCGCGGCGGGCACGGTCATGCCCACGATGCCGCCCTTGGAGGCCGAGTACGCGAGCTGGCCCGTCTGGCCCTCCAGCGCGGCCACGGAGGCGGTGTTGACGACCACGCCGCGCTGGCCGTCGGCGTCGACCGGCTCGGTCCGGGAGATCGCGGCGGCGGCGATGCGCATGAGGTTGAAGGTGCCGATCAGGTTGACCTCGATCACCTTGCGGTACGTGGCCGGGTTGTGCGGCTGGCCCTCGCGGTTGACCGTACGCTCGGCCCAGCCGATGCCCGCGCTGTTGACCACGACGCGCAGCGGCTTGCCCGTGGCCACGGCCGCGTCCACGGCCGCCTGCACCTGCTCGTCGTCCGACACGTCCGTGCGGGCGAAGACGCCGCCGAGCTCGTCGGCGACGGCCTTGCCGCGCTCCTCGTTGAGGTCGGCGATGACCACGGTTGCGCCCGCGCGGGCGAGCTCACGGGCGGTGGCCTCACCGAGGCCGCTGGCACCGCCGGAGATGATTGCTGCAGATCCGTTGACGTCCATATCCCGGACCCTAACGCGCCAACCGAATGAAGTTCTACTCGGGGCGGGTTAAATTCCCCCCACGGCGCTGTCGACGTCGGAGTACACCTTGATGCGCCGGTCGAGCCCCGTGGTGCGCAGGATACGCGCCACCGGCGCCTGGGGCGCGGCCAGGGACACCCCGCCGCCCTCGCCCGTGGCCAGCCGCCAGGCCTCGATCAGCACCGACAGCCCGCTGGAGTCCATGAACGACAACTGCTGCAGGTCGAGCACGAGCCTGGCGCTGTCCTGCTTGATGGCGTCGCGCACCTCGTCGCGGAGGAACGGTGCGGTGAACAGATCGAGCTCTCCCTCAACGGCCACCACCACGGCGTCACCCAGGGCGTGTCGCGCAAGCCGCAGCTTCATTTGGCCCCTCCTCGATGAGCCACTGTACTTCGACATCCCCGAGTCTCGGGCATGCACAAACTACGAAGAGCCGGATGCAGGAGGACTTGAGGGGACTAATCATGCGCTAGTCGTCGTGCTGAAGGTTCTTACCCCGGAGGTCTTCCGGCCCGCGACCTGGAGGCCAGGTTGCCTCACACCGCGGGGATCGCGAAGCCGTACGGGAGCTCCAGGCGGTGTCTGGTCAGCAGGTCGGTGTCGGCCAGCAGCTTGCGCGTGGGGCCGTCGGCGGCGATCACGCCACCGGAGAGGATCAGCGAACGCTCGCACAGCTCCAGCGCGTACGGCAGGTCGTGGGTGACCATGAGCACGGTCACGTCCAGCGAGCGCAGGATCTCGGCCAGCTCCCTGCGCGCGGCCGGGTCGAGGTTGGACGAGGGCTCGTCGAGCACCAGGATCTCGGGCTCCATCGCGAGCACCGTGGCCACCGCGACCCTGCGCCGCTGACCGAACGACAGATGGTGGGGCGGCCGGTCGGCGAACTCCAGCATGCCGACCCGCTCCAGCGCGGCCTCGGCCAACCGGTCGAGCTCGGCGCCCCTGACGCCGGCGTTGGCCGGGCCGAAGGCGACGTCGTCCCTGACCGTGGGCATGAAGAGCTGGTCGTCGGGGTCCTGGAAGACCAGGCCGACGCGCTGCCTGACCTCTTTGAGCGTGTCCTTGCGCACCGGGGTGCCGCCTACGGTGACCGTGCCGTGGCCGGCGGTCAGGATGCCGTTGAGGTGCATGACGAGCGTGGTCTTGCCGGCGCCGTTGGGGCCGAGCAGCGCGACCCGCTCGCCGCGGCCGATCGACAGGTCGACCCCGAACAGCGCCTGCGTGCCGTCGGGGTAGGCGTAGGCCAGCTCGCTGACCTCCAGAGAGTTCACCACGAGAGCCCCAGTACCGCGAGTGCCGTGAGGGGCAGGGCGAGCGCCGCACCCCATTGTCCAACAGAGGCTGAAAGATCCTGAAGCATCGGCATCTGACCGGTGTAGCCGCGGCTCAGCATCGCCAGATGCACCCGTTCACCCCGTTCGTACGAGCGGATGAACAGCGCGCCGGCCGACCGCGCGATCACCGGGATGTGCCGGAAATTTCGCGCTTCGAAACCACGCGACTCCCGAGCCACCCGCATCCGCCGCATCTCGTCCACGATCACGTCCATGTACCTGAGCATGAACATGGCGATCTGCACCAGCAGGCTCGGCAGCCGCAGCCGCTGCGCCCCGATGAGCAGGACGCGCGGCTCGGTGGTGGCCGCGAGCAGGATCGAGGCGGCCACGCCGAGCGTGGCCTTGGCCAGGATGTTCCAGGCCGCCCACAGCCCCGGCACGCTCAGCGACAGCCCCAGCACGCTCGTGCGCTCCCCCATCCCGATCACCGGGATCAGGAACGCGAACAGCACGAACGGCAGCTCGATCACCATGCGCCGCAGCACGTGCGCGAACGGCACCTTCGCGGCCACCGCGACGCCCCCGAGCAGCGCCGCGTAGACCGCGAAGGCCCAGAACCGCTCACTCGGCGTGGCCACCACGACGATGGCGAAGGCGAGGACGGCGAGCAGCTTGCACTGCGGCGGCAGCCGGTGGACGACCGAGTCGCCCGGCAGGAAGAGATCGTGCCGATGCCCCGCGCCCATCCGTCACTCACCGTCCTTCACCGCTCAGACCTTCACCCCGGTACGGCTCCGCGCCGCGAACGCCACACCCCCGGCGATGAGCAGCACGAGCCCCACGCCGATGATCCCGGCCACCCCGACCGGGATGCCGCCCACCTCACCGTAGTCGGCCAGCGCCCACGACCCGAACGCGTGGTCGCTCGCCTGGTCGAGAAAGCCCGTGTTCTCGGCCACGGCCTCCAGCCCGTCGGGGTCGGAGGCGGCGAAGAAGGACACGACGCCGGCCAGCACCAGGGTCAGCCCGACCCCGCCCAGCAGGAACGGCCGCAGCGCCCCCGGCCTGGCGGCCGGCGCCTCCTCGCCCACGGTCGTGGTCGTGCCCTCGGCGCCCTTGAGCACGAGCGGCTTGGCCAGCTTGCGGGCGCCGTACACCAGGTCGGGGCGGACGGCGAGGACGGCGGTGACGGTCGCGGCGGTGATCATGGCCTCGCCGATGCCGATCAGCACGTGCACGCCGCCCATGGCGGCGGCGACCGCCGACAC
>JABFVJ010000090.1 GCA_013362835.1 Nonomuraea sp.
GCCACGACGGCGGTGGCCCTCAGCGCGGCCGCCGTCGCCGTCATGGCCCCGTGGCGGACGTCCGGTGCGGGCGCCACTTACGACGCGGCCGCCGTCTCGACGCCCTCGCCGGGCAGCGGGTCGGGCGGCCCGGTGGACGCCGGGACCACGCGCCCCGCCCCGGGCGACACGAAGGAGAGCCCGGCCGACTCCAGGTCCAAGAAGACGCCGAAGGCGCAGACCCACAGCCCGCCGGCGGTCGTCTCGGAGCCGCCCCCGAGCTCGACGCCCCCCACGAAGCGGCCCGTCCGTACGCCGGACGTCAAGAAGTCGACGTCCGAGCCGAAGACGGACGACAAGGGCACGGTCACCTCGATGGGCGAGGACGACGACCCGCCGCCGCAGGAGACGCAGCCGAAGTGGCAGTGCCGTTCGTGGGTGTCCACGGGCAGCGGCACGGGCGTGGAGATGTCGCCGTGCATGGCCATGGTGGGCGACGTCTTCCACCTCATGGGACGGATCAGGAGCGCCGCGTCGGTGCGTTCGGACGTCCATGTCCAGCTCTACAACACCGATCGGGACGCCAACGTCTCCCAGCCCTTCATCTGCAACGGCGTGGCCCCTCCGCAGGACGGCGGGGTCGCCACGTGCGGCCCGTTCACCGTGACGGCGCCGAGGATCGGGGCCAAGCACGACGTGCGCCAGCGGTGGAAGAAGGCGGGCGCGGCCTCGTTCAGCGGCGGGGCGGAGAGCCCCTGGGTGCTCTGGTAGGGCGTGCGGGCCGCCCCCGGGGGAGGGACGGCCCGCACGAACGGTCACGGACGGGTGGTGCAGACGGTGCCGTTGAGGGTGAAGACCGAGGGCAGCACGTTCGGGCCGCTGTAGTTGCCCACGTAGCCGATCGTGGTCGAGCCGCCCTTCGGCAGGGAGCCGCTGCCGGGTTCGTTCACGGCCTTGACGTTCGACCCGGTCTGGGTCCAGGTGGCGCTCCAGCCGCTGCCGAAGCTCTGCCACGGGCGGGGCCAGGTGAAGCTCAGGGTCCAGCCGCTCAGGGGGGCGCCGTTGTTGGTGATCTCGATGGCGCCGACGTAGCCGCTGGCCCAGTCGGTCTGGTTGGTGAGGCGGACGGAACAGGCGCTGGTGGCGGGGGTGCCGGTGGTGAAGGTCAGGGGCGGGGAGGCCCAGGACACGCCGCCGCCGGCGTCGCGGGCGATCACGTTGACCGTGTAGCCGGTGCCGGGCTTGAGGTTGCCCACCGTGTACGAGGTGCCCGCGGTCTCGCCGAGCTGCTCGCTGACGGCGCCGTTCTGGCGGTGGATCTCGTACTTGGCGATGGGGCGGGCGCCGGGGGTGGCGGCGGGCCAGGAGATGGTGGCGGCCTTGTCGGTCACGTTCGAGGCGGTGGGCCGGCCCGGCGCGCCGGGGAGGCCGGTCTGCGGCGCGGACGGGTGCAGGACGACGGTGGTGAGCGAGAGCGGCGGGAGCGTCTGGCTGGTGGCCGTGCCGGTGTTCGCGGTGGTGATGGCGGTCGCGCCGTTGGTGTGCGTCAGTACGGTCGGCGCCCCCGCCGCGGGCGTGAACCCGGCGTAGTCGACGGCGACCGGGTACGACGTGTCCGACGACGTGTTGATCAGCATGACGGCCAGGTCGCCGTTCGGCCGGCGGACGGCGTGCGCGCTGACCTCGGGCTGGTCGGTCGCGGCCCGTACGAACTGATCACCCGGACGGGCGAACTTGCCGACCATCTGCAGCCCGTAGTACGGCGCGAACGGGGTGTTCAGCGGCGGCTCGCAGACGCTGCCGTCGGAGTTGCAGGCGGCGCTGGACAGCAGGCCGAAGTCGCCGTAGTCGGTGTGTCCCTCGACCTCGGTGACGTTGCCGATGCCGTTGTGCACGTTCCACCAGTCCACGGTGAACACGCCGTTCGCGAGGAGCGTGGCGTAGGCGTCGGCGGCGGCGAGGGCGCCGGGCTGCGTGTTCGTGCCGTTGCTGCTCGACCCGGTGTTGAACTCGGTCATCGCGATGCCGATGCGGTCGGAGCCGGGGCCCGCGTAGGCGGCGATCTGCTGCCGGGTGAGCTGGATCATGTCCGGGACCTGGCCGGCCTTGTCGAGCGCGCCGGGGTACCAGTGCAGGATGACGAAGTCGATCTTCGAGCCCGCGAGGGACAGGACGACCTTGTTCCAGGAGCCGTCGTCGCCTTCGGCGGTGATGGCGTCGGGCCAGTTGGCGGGGGTCGTCAGCACCGCGCCGACCTTGATGGACGGGTCGGCCGCCTTCATGGCGTCGGCGTACGCGACGACGTGCCTGGCGTACTCGGCCGGGCTCTTGTCGGCGTGGTCGTCGGCCTCCCAGGCGCTGCCGTAGTGGCCGTTGCCGTAGTTCTCGTTGCCGATCTCCCAGTACTTGACGCCGTAGCCCTTGGTGACGTTGGCGTGGCGGACCCAGGCGGCGGCCTCCTCGGCGGTGCCGGTGCCGTAGTTGGCGGTCACCATCGCCTGCGCGCCGGTACGCCGTACGCCGCTCATGAAGGTGTCGAAGTCGGTGTTCGGGGCGACGTAGCCGCCGGGGGCGGTGTGGGTGGCCCAGTGGTAGATGTCGGAGTAGGAGCCGCCGGGGTAGCGCAGCAGCTTGACGCCGGCGTCCTTGAGCAGGTCGGCGGTCTGGTTGGTGCCCAGGTTCGAATCCCAGATGGCATGGTTCGTACCGATGCCGGTCTCAGGGGCGGTGGCCAGGGCGGCGCGGGCGTTGACGGTCACCGCGACGGGGGTGACGTCGTCGGCGTGGGCCGGGGGAGCGATGAGGGCGGTCATGGTCAGGAGGGCCGCGAAAGCGGCCCTGGACAGGGTCTTGCCAGGCATCGGGGTACCTCGTCGTGAGTAACGGCATTCACTCGACGCCCCCTCCTGACCAGGAGACAAACGTGATCATGCAGTCGGGTGGCGGCACCCGTCAATGGCCGTTGAAACTTTCACGCCGGAGCTCGGCGGCCAGCGCCTCGACCTCGACTCGATCGGGGCGCGGGTCGCGGCTAGCCGGGCTTGAGCAGGCCCCGCTCGTACGCCGCCGCGACCGCCGCCGCCCGGTCCTTGACGTCGAGCTTGGCGAAGACGTGCAGCAGATGGGTCTTGACCGTGGCCTCGGTGATGAACAGACGTCCCGCCACGTCCCGGTTGGTCGCGCCGCGGGCGATGAGCCCGAGCACTTCGAGCTCGCGGGGGCTCAGGGCACGCTGTTCCGGCGCCCGCGCCCGCTGGGTCAGCAGCCCGGCCACGGCCGGCGACAGCACGCTCTCGCCCCGCGCCGCGGCGAGCACGGCCCGGCGCAGCTCGGCCCTCGGCGTGTCCTTGAGCAGGTAGCCCGTCGCGCCCTGCTCGATCGCGGGCACCACGTCGGCGTCGTCGCCGAAGGTGGTCAGGACGAGCACGTGGGTGCCAGGACACTGCTCGCGCAGCCGGCGGATGACCTCGGCGCCGCTCATCCCGGGCATGCGCAGGTCGAGGAGGACGACGTCGGGGCCGGTCCGCAGGGCCACGGCGAGCGCCTCGGGGCCGTCGGCCGCCTCGCCGACGACCTCGAAGTCGTCGCTGTCGAAGATCCCGCGCAGGCCGTCCCTGACGACCGGGTGGTCGTCCACGATGATCAGGCGTACCGGCACGGCTCACGTCCCCTGGTCGGCGGGGATGGCCGGGACGGTGGCGGAGACGCCCGTGCCCTGGCCGGGGGCGCTCTCGACGGCGAAGCTCCCGGCCAGGCGGGTGACCCGCTGGCGCATCCCGACGAGGCCGAAGCCCGTGCCGGAGCCGGGCGAGAAGCCGGACCCGTCGTCCCGTACGTCGAGCGCCACCACGTCCTCCATGTACGACAGTGTGAGCCCCACCCGTCCGGCGCGGGCGTGCCTGGCGACGTTGGCCAGCGCTTCCTGGGCCACCCGCAGCAGCGTGCTCTCGACCTCGGTGTGCAGCGGTCTCGCCTCGCCCGTCACCGACACCGAGGCCGGCACGCCGGAGGCCCGCGACCAGGCCGCCGCCACCTCCGACAGGGCGGCGGCGAGCTGCGCGTCCGCCAGCGGCGCCGGGCGCAGCGCCTGGACCGACCGCCTGGCCTCGGTCAGGCTCTCCCTGGCCAGCGCGCGTACGATCTCCAGCCGGGGTTCCGGCCCGTCGCCGATCGCCTCAAGCTGGGTGAGGATGCCGGTCAGCCCCTGGGCGATGGTGTCGTGGATCTCCCTCGCCAGGCGCTGCCGCTCGCCGAGCACCCCGGCCTCGCGCGCCTGGACCAGGAGCCGGGCCTGGAGGCCGGCGTTCTCCTCGGCGAGCGCGGCCAGCTTGGCGCTCTTCTCCTTGAGCTGCTCGTTCTGCTCGGAGACGGTCTGGAAGACCAGTCCGGTCATGGACGCGACCAGCACCCCGACGACGAAGGACGCGAGCAGCTCCACCGGCGTACGGCCGGGAGGCCGGGCGGCGACCAGCGCGCCGACCGTCACCGCGACCCCCGCGTACGCCCACAACCCCGGCAACAGCGCGAAACACTGGACGAACGCCCCCACCCCGGTCACCGTGAACACCGGGTCGATCCGTACCAACGTCACGATCACCGCGAGCAGCACGGCGAAGTACCCGGCCTTCACCCAGGCCCGCGCGATCCGGCCGGGACGGGCCGACACCACCAGCCAGTGCCACGCCGCCGCGAACAGCGCCAGGGCCAGCGCCTCCACCCGCCAGGCCCGCAGCAGCGAGAAGAGCGCAGGAAGCAGGACCAGCAGGTACGGAAGGGCCGCCGTGACGCGGTCCCACCGGCTCACCACCGCAGCGCCCTGACCGCGAGCACGCCCGCCACCACGGACACCGCCGCCATGACGCCCAGCGCGACCGGCGAGGCCGGTTGCCCCGACCAGCCGTCGCGGATCGCCTGGACCGCGGGCGCCATGGGCGTCAGGTCGCCGATCGCCCGCATCGACCCCGACATGGTCTCGCGCGGGATCACCGCCCCGGACAGGAACACCATGGGGAAGAACAGCCCGAGCCCGATCACCGTCGCCGCCCGCCCGGTCGGGACCAGCGCGCCGAGGAGCAGGCCGACCGCGCCCAGGCTCAGCGCCCCGAGCAGCCAGGCGAGCAGCACGCCGGCGAGGTCGGCGGGCGCGCCCAGCCCGTAGCCGAGCACGCCGACGAGGGCGATCAGCGCCGTCCCGAGCACGGCCAGCAGCATGTGGGCGACCCATTGGGCGCCGAACAGCATGACCGGCGAGACGGGCGTGGCCCGCAGCCGCTTCAGCACCCCGCGCTCCCTGTACTGCGCCAGCGTGGCGGGCAGGACGACCAGCGCGGCGAGGCCCACGACGAAGACGGTCAGCATCGGCACGGTGGCGTCGACGAGCGGCGCGCCGCCCGGCAGCGGCTTGTTCCCGCCGCGCAGCTTGACCCACAACATGATCAACGGGAAGGCCAGCGCGAAGAAGGCCGACATCGGGTCGCGCAGCCCCAGCGTGAGTTCGACGGCGATGACACGCGTGAAGCCTTTCATGACCGGGCCCTCCCGGTCAGCGCGAAGTAGGCGTCCTCCAGGGAGGCGGCGTCCGCCTGGCCGACCAGCTCGCGCGGAGTGCCCTGCGCCACGACCCGGCCGCCGTCGACGACCGCGATCCGGTCGCACAGGGCCTCGGCCTCGTCCATGAAGTGGGTGACCAGGACGACGGTGACCCCGCGCTCGCGCATGGCGCGGATCAGGCCCCACGTGGTGCGGCGGGCGTCGGGGTCGAGCCCGGTGGTGAGCTCGTCGAGCAGGACCACCTCCGGGTTGCCGACCAGGGCCAGCGCGATGAACAGCCGCTGCTTCCAGCCGCCGGACAGGGCCGCGAACCGGGTGCCCTTCCTGTCGGTCAGGCCCCATTCGTCCATGAGGGTCCGCCAGTCGGCGGGATGGTCGTACAGGGAGGCGTACAGGCGTAACGCCTCGCCGACCTTGAGGGCGTCGGGGAGTGCCGCCTCCTGGAGCTGGGCGCCGACGCGTTGCAGCAGCGCGCGCCGGTCGCCGTACGGGTCGAGGCCCAGCACCCGTACGGTGCCCCCGTCCGGCCGCCGCAGCCCCGACACGCATTCCACGACGGTCGTCTTCCCCGCCCCGTTGGGACCGGCGATCCCGAAGATCTCGCCGCGTCCCACCGTCAGTGAGACCCCGTTCACCGCCCGGTTGTCCTTGTAGCTCTTACGCAGGTCGTCGATCTCGATGACTGTCATGTCCCGATGATCGGAGCAGGGCGGCGCCCCCGATATCCACCGATCGGTTGATGGCTACTTCGACAGGTAGAGCGTCTTCCAGGTGCCGGCGTACAGGCAGTTGACCGACGGCTTGGAGCTCTTGCCCTCGGCGCAGACCTTGAGCTCGACCTGGTAGACGTCGTGGTACTCGAAGGAGAAGCGCTTGGCGGAGCCGTAGGAGCAGTCGCGGACGCTGTGGTGCTTGAAGGGCAGGTTGCTCCCGTCGCGGTAGGTGACGCGGAAGACCGCCCAGCCGCAGGCCGAGTTCTTGCGGGTCTGGTCGAGCAGCTTTCCGGAGATCCGCACGGTGTCCGCGGTCGGGAGGTCGGCGTGGTCCTCGCCGCTCGCCGAGAGCGCGCCGGTCGCCTTGGCGGCGTGCCCGGGGGCGTAGTAGGGGCCCCACGGGCGGGCCGAGTCGGCCTGGGCGGGGGAGGCGAGCGCGACGAGGGCGGCGGTGGCGGCGAGACCGGCCAGCAGGGCTGCGGTACGGGAGGTGGTCATCGGGAGGTCCTTCCTCTCTGCGGATGACCACACTCTGCGATGGACCGATTTCAACCGCCTTGCGGAGCCGCTTGCAAACTAGTTGTATTTGTACTGCCTTGTCGCGGCCCGATGGCCGCCGTCGAAGACCGAGGCGCGGTACATGCTGATCGACTGGTCGCCGTGCTCGGCCTTGCCGCAGGTGTTGAGCCCGGCGAGCTGGTGGATCTCGTACCGGGCGGTGGGGTCGCCCGCGAGGAAGTACTCGGCGCGCGCCTGGTTCTCGTCGGCCCTGGTGTCGCAGGCGAAGACGTACGTGCCGCGCTCGTGGAAGCACACGCTCGCCCCGCCCCCGGTGTACGAGCACACCTTCGAACGCGCCCGCGCCTGCGCCGGGGTGACCCGGGTGTCCCGCTTGATCGGGTATTTGGCGAGGTTGCGCACCGTCTTCCAGCGGCCCACCTTGACGCGGTGGCCGCCGGCGTACACGGCGGCCCTGAAGGTGACGGTCTTGCCGATCTCGCGGTTGCCGCGGATCTCGCCCTTGCCGCCGAGGTTGTGGATGACGTACTTGGTGCCGAGGTACTCGTTCAGGTGGTACTCGACGGCGGCGTGCCGGTTGTCGTTCCGGGTGTCCTCGACCCAGATCCCCGGCCGGTCGCTCCCGTCGGGGCCCACGCACACCTCGGCGCCCTTGACGGCCGCGCACGTCGGCTCCGCCACGGCCGCGGCGGTCACGGGGGCCAGGGGGGTCGCCGAGGTCACCGGGGTCACCCGGGTCACGGCGGGCTCCTGGACGGCCTGCCGGGTCTCGGCCACGGCCCCATCTGTGCTGAACACGGCGGCCGTCATCACGACCATGGCTACGAATCTTCGACCTAGCGCCACTTCGGCATCTCCAGTCTCACCGGTCACAACAATGTGCATGAGTGTGACGCGAAAATTGTCGGACTGGTTGAGAAATATGGATGATGGCGGTAATTCGGCGTTCATCGATACGCTGGCCGGATGGATGTCATCGCGGACGTCGCCGCCCGGCTGGCCGAGGTGCCCGGGGTGGTGGCGGTCGCGCTCGGCGGCAGCAGGGCCCGCGGCACCCACCGCCCCGACTCGGACGTCGACCTCGGCGTCTACTACCGGCCCCCGCTCGCCGTCGACGACCTGCGCGCGCTGGCCCACGAGGTGACGGGCCAGCCGACCGAGGTGACCGAGCCCGGCGGATGGGGTCCGTGGGTGGACGGCGGCGGCTGGCTCACGATCGACGGCACGCGGGTGGACTGGATCTTCCGCGACCTCGACCGCGTACGCCGGGTCTGGCGCGACTGCCAGGCCGGACGCTACGAGATCGGCGTCCAGCCGGGACACCCCCTGGGCTTCTACTCCCACGCCTACGCGGGCGAGGTGGCGCTGTGCCGGGTGCTCGCCGACCCGTCCGGCGAGCTCACCGCCCTGCGCAAGGAGACCGCCGACTACCCGCCGGCCCTGCGCGAGGCGCTGGTCCGGGGGTTGTGGGAGTCCGGCTTCTCCCTGATGACCGCCGCGTACGGCGCCGCCGGCCGCGATCCGGTCTACGCGGCAGGGGCGCTGTTCCGCGCGATCGGCGTCGCCTGCCACGCGCTGCACGCCGCCGACGGCGCCTGGTTGATCAACGAGAAGGGCATGGTCGCCGCCGCCGGCCGGCTGCCGTCGGCGCCCGAGCGGTTCGCCGAGCGGGGCCAGGCGCTGCTCGCCTCCGTCGGGAGCACCCCGGAGGAGATCTCCCGTACGGTCGCCGCCGCCGAACAGCTGATCGACGAGGTACGGGCCGCCTGCGAGGGCTGATACTCAGTCGGGACGCCTGGCCGGGATCAGGGTGGTCAGCAGCAGGAGCAGGGCGCTCTGGGCGAGCATGCCGGGCGCGAGCGGCGGGGCGGGGCCGACGGACTTGGTCAGGGCGTACCACCACTGCGTGAGGGGCGAGAGCGTCTGCCAGGTGTCGGCGTAGCGCGGGTCGAAGGAGCCCATGTCATGGTTGGCGGTGATGTGGGCGTACACGCCGAACGCGGAGGCGAGCAGCACCGCGAGCGCGAGCCACCGGATCACCTTGATCGTGAGCGGGCCGGCGTCGAGGGCGAGCAGCACGAGCCCGGCCGCGAGCACCAGCAGCGCCCCCCAGGGGACGAGCTGCTGCGCGCTCTGCCAGTGGCGTTCGAAGGCGAGCTCCAGGGCGGCGCCCAGGATGCCCAGCGCGACCAGGCCGAAGAGCCCCAGGCGGACCGTGACGGCGCCGAGCCGTCCGACAGGAGTTTGCGCGTTCGTTGGAGGCACGCGCTCCACGCTGCCCGCGCGGTCTCAGAGACGCCTCAGGAATATATGAACTTTCAATGAGAATGCCCGGTACGAGACCGGGGGAGGCCCCGGAACCCCCGCCAGGGATCCGGGGCGCAGGCCGCGGTCACATGTTGATCATGTGGCCGGCCAGGCCGTGGATCGCCTCCTTGACCGCCTCGCCGAGCGTCGGGTGGGCGTGCACGTTGCGCGCGACCTCGTGCACCGTGAGGTCCCACTGCTGGGCCAGCGTGAGCTCGGGCAGCAGCTCGGTGACCTCGGGGCCGATCAGGTGGGCGCCGAGCAGCTCGCCGTGCGTGTTGTCACTGATGATCTTGACGAAACCGGCCGTGTCGCCGAGGCCGTGGGCCTTGCCGTTGGCCGTGAACGGGAACTTGGCCACCTTGACGTCGTAGCCCAGCTCGCGCGCCTGCGCCTCGGTGTAGCCGAAGCTCGCCACCTGCGGCTGGCAGTACGTGGCCCGCGGGATCATCACGTAGTCGAGCTCCATGGTCTCCGCATTGCCGATGGTCTCGGCGGCGATGATGCCCATCGACTCGGCGGCGTGGGCCAGCATGAGCTTGGCGGTGACGTCGCCGATGGCGAAGATGTTGGGCACGTTCGTGCGGCAGCGGCCGTCGACGGCGATGGCGCCGCGGTCGGTCAGCCGCACGCCGGTCTTCTCCAGGCCGTAGCCGTCGACGCGCGGCTGGAACCCGATGGCCTGCAGGACCTTGTCGGCCTCCAGCACCTGGGTCTGGCCGTCGCGGGTGACGGTGACCTTGACCGAGGCGCCGGTGTCCTCGATGCCGTCGACGCGGGTCGAGGTCAGCACCTCGATGCCGAGCCGCTTGTAACGCTTGGCCAGCTCGGCCGAGACCTCTTCGTCCTCCAGCGGCACGACCCGGTCGAGGAACTCCACGATCGTCACCTTGACGCCGTAGTTGTGCAGCACGTACGCGAACTCCACGCCGATGGCGCCGGCGCCCGCGATGATGATGCTGCGCGGCAGGTCCTCGGTGAGGATCTGCTCCTCGTACGTCACCACCCGCTCCGACAGCTGCGTGCCGGGGATCAGCCTCGTGGTGGCCCCGGCCGCGATGATGCAGTTGGAGAACGTGATCGTCTCGCCGTTCACCTGGAGCGTGTTGGCGTCGAGGAACGTGCCACGCCCGTCGTACTCGGTGATGGCGTTCTTCTTCATCAGGTAGTGAACGCCCTTGACCCGCCCGTCGGCCACCTTGCGGCTGCGCTGGAAGGCCGCGCCGTAGTCGAAGGTGACCTCGCCGCTGATGCCGAACGTCTTGGCCTCGTTGTGGAAGATGTGGGCCAGCTCGGCGTTGCGCAGCAGCGCCTTGGACGGGATGCAGCCCACGTTCAGGCAGACGCCACCCCAGTACTTCTCCTCGATGACCGCGGTACGCAGCCCGAGCTGGGCGGCGCGGACGGCGGCCGTATATCCTCCCGGACCCGCGCCGAGAACGACGACGTCATAGTGAGTGCTCATGCCTCGGACCATACCGCTCGCCCCAGGCCGCCCTTGACGCTAGACCTCCACCTTGTACGACAGCGTCAGCTCGTCGGCCGGAACCCCCCGGATTCCCCAGTTCACCTTGGGCATCTCGATGATCGTGATCTCCACGTCCTCGGGGTCGTATCCCGATTTGTCGTAGATCTCGCGGATCAACGCGCGCTTGGCGTCGTCGCTGCGCCCGGTGAAGCAGACGACTTCAATGATCAGGTAATTCTCGCTCCGGGCCGGGCAGACGAAGTCGTCGGCCTCCATCAGCAGGAACCGGTGGAACCGCTTCTCCTCGGGCACGCCCCACGCGCTCACCAGGCACGACTGCAACAGGTCGGAGACCTCCCGCTGCCGCCCCGCCCACACGTCACGCCGTCCGTAAATCTTCACTTGCGCCATGTCGGCAATATAGAGGACGTGATCCGCATACTCCTCGCCGACGACGAGGCCATGATCAGGGCGGGGGTCCGGGCGATCCTCGGCTCCGATCCGTCCCTCGACGTGGTCGCCGAGGCGGGCGACGGCAGGCAGGCCGTCGACCTCGCCATCAGCCACCGCCCCGACGTCGCGCTGCTCGACATCCGCATGCCGAAGCTCGACGGCCTCGCCGCCGCGGCCGAGCTGCGCCGCGTCGCGCCCGACACGGCCGTGGTGATGCTCACCACATTCGGCGAGGACGACTACATCGCCAAGGCGCTGGAGGTGGGGGCGAGCGGCTTCTTGCTCAAGTCCGGCGACCCGCGCGAGCTGATCTCCGGCATCCACGCCGTCGCCGACGGGGCGGCGTACCTGTCGCCCAAGGTCGCCCAGCGCGTGATCGCCCAGCTCTCGGGCGGCAGGATGGCGCGGCAGGCCGTCGCGCGCGACCGCGTCGACGCTCTCACCGAACGCGAACGCGAGGTCCTCGCCCTGCTCGGCGCCGGGTTGTCGAACGCGGAGATCGCCAAGCGCCTGCACATCGTGGAGGGCACGGTGAAGGCGTACGTGAGCGCGATCTTGACCAGGCTCGACGTACGCAACAGGGTGCAGGCCGCGATCATCGCCCACGAGGCGGGATTGGTAGCCTGACCCGTGATGTATCGCCTCGTGTTCACGCAGGTCTTGCGACGTTTCGACGCCGAGGCCGTGCACCATCTCACCGTCAGGGCCCTCGCCGTGCTCGCCCGGCTGCCCCTGCTCAAGCGGCTGCTCCACCGAGCCTTCGCCCCGCACGACCCGGCCCTGCGGGTGACCGCGTTCGGCGTGCACTTCCCCGGCCCGCTCGGCCTCGCCGCCGGCTTCGACAAGGACGCCGCCTGCGCCGAGGGCATCGCCGCGCTCGGCTTCGGCCACGTCGAGGTCGGCACCATCACCGCCCACGCCCAGCCCGGCAACCCGCGTCCGCGCCTGTTCCGGCTGGTGGGGGAGCGGGCGGTGATCAACAGGATGGGCTTCAACAACGCCGGGGCCCGCGCCGCCGCCCGCCGCCTCCGCCGTACGCGCGGGGTGCCCGTCGTGGTCGGGGTCAACATCGGCAAGACCAAGGTGGTCCCCGAGTCCGAGGCCGTGGCCGACTACGTGGCGAGCGCCAGGGAGCTGGCCCCTCTGGCCGACTACCTGGTCGTCAACGTCAGCTCGCCCAACACGCCTGGCCTGCGCAACCTCCAGGCGGTCTCGCTGCTGCGCCCGCTGCTGACCGCGGTCAAGGAGGTCGCCGACGCGACGCCGAAGCGTACGCCGCTGCTGGTGAAGATCGCCCCCGACCTGGCCGACGAGGACGTCGACGCGGTCGCCGACCTCGCCGTGGAGCTGGGCCTCGACGGCATCATCGCCACCAACACCACGATCAGGCACGGCGGCGAGACCGGCGGCCTGTCCGGGCGTCCGCTCAAGGCCCGCTCGCTTGAGGTCCTGCGCCGCCTGCGCGCCAAGGTCGACGACCGCGTCACCCTCGTCTCGGCGGGCGGCGTCGAGGACGTCGACGACGTCTGGGAACGCCTGCTGGCCGGGGCGACCCTCGTCCAGGGCTACACCGGCTGGATCTACGGCGGCCCGCTGTGGGCCGCCCGCATCCACCGGCAGCTCGCCCGCCGCGTCCGCCGCCACGGCCTGTCCTCGGTCACGGAGGCCATCGGCCGCACCGCGTGACGCTCCCCTATCGTGGGAGCGTGATCAGTGCCGAGGTGAAGCTCACCGACGACGTCGTCATGCGACCGATCCGGCGGACCGACGCGGACGCGCTCGCCGACTCCTACCGCCGCAACCGCGACTTCCTGCGTCCCTGGGAGCCCCGCAGGTCCGACGACTTCTACACCGCCGCCGGCCAGGCCGCCCGGCTCGACAGGCTGATCGAGGACCGGGTGGCGGGCCTGGTGATGCCGTGGGTGCTCGCCGACGGCGACCTGATCGTCGGCCGGATGAACCTGAACAGCATCGTCCGCGGCGCCGCCCAGAGCGCCTCACTGGGCTACTGGGTCGACGCCGAGTACAACGGGCGGGGCCTTGCCACCAGGGCGGTCGTGGAGGCGTGCCGGGCCGCCGACGAGGACCTCGACCTGCACCGGGTCGAGGCGGGCACGCTGCCGCACAACACGGCCTCGCAGACGGTCCTGCTCAGGTGCGGTTTCGAGCGGTTCGGCATGGCGCCCCGAGCCATCAGCATCGACGGCAGGTGGCAGGACCACGTGCTGTTCCAGCGCGTGCTCAACGACCGCCCGGCCCCGATGTGAGTCAGACGCTCGGCCGGGTCGACTCCGCGTCGTAGGTCATGGCGTCGATGCGCTCCATCACGTCCTTGACCTTGACGCCCGACGGCCGGTGCGGCCGCCGCCGCTGCCACGGGTGCGGGCCCGCGAGCGGCCGGTACTCCACGCCGATCGCGTCCAGCCGCCCCAGGTGCTCGCCCAGCCGGTCGGCGAACCCGTCGCCGCCCGTGCCCGCCCAGGCCACCTCCGCGAGCGCGCAGGCGCGCGGCCACATCCGGTAGTCGAGCGTCCGCGCGTCGGGGACGCGCTCCGACCAGAGCTGCGCCTGTACGCCCATCACGCGCGCCCGCTCCTCCTCCGACCAGTCGGCCGGCGCCGGGTCGAACGCCGCCACGTCCTCGACCGTGGTCGCGTCGCCGATCGCCATCGGCTCGTCGGCCGTGGCCGCCTCGGCGTAGTCGAAGTACAGCGGGAACACCGGCGTGGCCACCACGTCGTGCCCGGCCGCCGCGGCCCGCCGCCCGACGCCCATGCCGCGCCACGGCATCACCACGGTGTCCTGGCGCAGCCCGCCGCTGACGAACGCCTCGTCCCACACCACGGCCCGCGCGCCGCGCTCGGCCAGCGCGTCGGCCAGCACGCGCAGGAACCACGCCTGCAGGTCGTTGACCGTGGCGAGCCCGAGCGAGTCCCGGTACGCGGCGATCTCCGCCGACCGCCCCCAGTGGTCGAGCACGACCTCGTCCCCGCCGATGTGGAAGAACGGCGTCTCGCCGAGCGCCCCGATCACCTCGTCGAAGATCGTCGTCAGGAACTCGACGGTCGGCGGCAGCGGCGACAGGATCGCGGGCGAGATGCCCCATCGGTCGAGCACGTCGTGGCGCTCGCCCGTGGCGCCGAGCGCCGGATAGGCCGCCAGGATCGCCGAGGCGTGCCCCGGCACGTCGATCTCCGGCACGACCGTGACGAACCTGGCCCGCGCGTACGCGCCGATCTCGGCCAGGTCGTCGAGCGTGTAGTAGCCGCCGTGCGGGATGTCGTCGTACGCCTCCGGCTCACGGTAGTAGTTGGTCGCCGTGCGCGGCCGGTGGGAGGAGACCTCGTGCAGCAGCGGATAGGCCCTGCTCTCCACCCGCCACCCCTGGTCGTCGACCAGGTGGAGGTGGAGCCGGTTGAGCTTGTGCACGGCCATGAGGTCGATCAGCCTGAGCACCTCGCGCTTGGGGAAGAAATGCCGCGCCACGTCGAGGTGCAGCCCCCGCCAGGCGAAACGCGGCGCGTCCTCGATCCGCGTCCCAGGCACCGGCCAGGACCCACCGGCGGAGAACCTGTAGGAGGCGGCCGGCAGCAACTGGTGCAACGACTGCGCCGCGTAGAACGCGCCCGCCGCCCCACCGGCGACGATCTCGACACCCCGGGACCCGGCCGTCAACCGGTACGCCTCCGCGCCGAGCGCGGGGTCCTGCCGCACCTCGATGTCACCCGAATCACCCGGACGCAGGTCGAGAAGGGGGAGAGCACGACGTACGGCGTCGGCGAAGGGGCCGGCGACGGTCGCGCCCGAGGTCAGCTCGAACGAGCCGGAAAGATCACTGTGCAGCTCTGGGCGAGGAATCATGATTGGAGATAGTGCTGCATCCCGTTCGCCAGTGCCAAGGCGATCCGCTGCCTGAACTTCGGATCCTGGAACTTCGCCGCGTCACCGGCGTTGCGCATGTTGCCGCACTCGACGAAGATCTTCGGCACCGTCGAGAGGTTGAGCCCGCCGAGATCGGTGCGGAAGCTGAGCGCCTTGCTGCCGATGTAGGTGGAGTAAGGGATGCCGGTGCCCTTGAGGAAGGCGTCGCGTACGGCGAGGCCCAGCTTGGTGGAGGGCGCCACGACCTTGTCCACAGGGCCGTTGATCTTCTTCGGGATGATCACGTGGAACCCGTGGTTCTGTGCCGCCGAGCCGTCGGCGTGCACCGAGATCGCGGCGTCGGCCCCGGCCTTGTTGCCGATCGCGGCCCGCTGGGTGATGCAGGGGCCGACGCTGTCGTTGTCGGACCTGGTCAGCTTGACGGTCGCGCCACGGCGCTTGAGGATCTTGACCATCCGCTTGGAGACGTCCCAGGTGAAGGCCGCCTCGCTGTAGCCGTTGTTGGTGGCGGTGCCGGTCGTGTCGCAGGCCTTCTTCTTGGTCAGCACGTCGACCTGGCGGTTGATGGCAGCGGGATTGCGGTAGTTGCCGCCGTTGTGCCCCGGGTCGATGACGATGACCTTGCCTTCGAGCGGCTTGGCCTCGGGCGGCGCCTGCTGCGCCGAGGTCGACCCCGTCGGCCCGTCCTGGGCGGGCGCCTCGGCCGATGAGGCGGCCTGACCTGCCGTGGCGCCACCGGGCTCGGTGCCGCCGCACGCGGAGGCGATCAGGCCGCAGACGGCGAGGACGGTGGCTGGTAGAGCACGCATGGCCTCCAACTTACGTGAGGCGGTGCGTCCAGGCACCGAACATTCACCAGACGCGCTCGCCAACCTCCTGCCGTTCGAGCAGGGCGGCCAGCTCCCGCGCGTCCTCGGCGTCGAGGCCGAGGACGACGCGGGGGCGGCCCCACGGGTGGTCGAGGGAGTGCGCCACGTAGCTGGCGACGGACTCGGCGCCGACGTCGGTGCCCCGCCCCCTGCCCGCCCGCCAGTGCCCCCAGGCGCGTTCGAGCTCGGCCGCCGCGCGCTGGGCGCAGGACACCAGTTCTGGATCACGCATGACTGTCCCCCGGATCAGATCGTGACCGAACCAGATTCGGCCACAATTAGCATGACCCTGACGAGTAAACCGCCGTGCGGCGACGCTGCCGTACGGCTTGACCCAGCTTTGGGGCGCTCTTAGGCGGGTCCCGTGCTGCGCCTCACGACGAGTTCGGGCTGGATCTCGCGTAGGCGGGCGCCCTTGGCGGGGTCGCCGATCCTGTCGCTGAGCAGCGCGGCGGCCGACCGTCCCATGGCGCGGCGGGGCTGGTCGACCGAGGTGAGTGAGATGTGCCGGGAAGCCGACAGATGGGTGTTGTCGTAGCCGACCACCGAGAGGTCCTCGGGCACCCGCAGCCCCAGCTCGGCCGCGGCCGCGAGCACGCCGAGCGCGACCACGTCGTTCGCCGCGAAGACGGCCGTCGGCCTCGGGTCGCGGGTCAGCAGCGCGAGCGCCGCCTCCCTGCCGCCCTCCTCGGTCGCGTCCGCGGCCTCGACCATGATGTACGGGGCCAGCGAATGCCTGCGCATCGCCACGAGGTACCCCTCGCAGCGCGAGGACCGGGGGCCCTCGATGTGGGCGATCCGCTTGTGCCCGAAGTTCACCAGGTGGTCGATGGCCAGACGGGCGCCGAGCTGGTCGTCGTCGACCACGATGTCGACGCCGTCGAGCTCGATGTCACGTTCCCCTACGACGACGGTCGGGGTGTAGGCGGTGGCCTCGATCAGCGTCTCGCTGGTCGGCGCGATGCCTAAGAGGACCAGCCCGTCGACCCTGAGTTCCAGGAAGGCCTCGACGGCCTCGTCCTCGAACGCCGGGTCCCACTGGCTGTTCCCGATCAGCATGCGCAGCCCGTCGCCGTGCAGGCTCTCCTGCAGACCGTCGAGGAACTCGGCGTAGAACGGGTTGTGCAGGTCGGCGACGAGCGCGCCCACCAGATGCGTACGGCCCTCCACCAGGCTGCGCGCGACCGCGTTCGGCCGGTAGCCGAGCTCGCGCGCCGCCTGGAGTACGGCCTGCCGCCGGTGCTCGCTCACGTGCGGGGATCCGCGCAGCACGAGTGAGACCAGCGACTTCGAGACGCCGGCTCGCTCGGCGACGTTGCGGATGGTGGGTCGTGGCCGAGGCAGCTGGTCTACCTCGCGGAGCTCGGCGATGGTTGAAGTGTTGACGGGCGGTCCTGACATGTGTCTCCCCCGCGATGCGGATATGGGCACCTGTCTCACCAAACGATCGAGTAAGCCGCAGGGTACGGCTTCGGGTTAGGGAAGCCTGATATTGACCCATTCGCCACACGGCCGCTATTGGGCACGGCGTCGGATACTGTGCAGGTGTGACACCCGGAAAGTCGGCCGAGACGGCTCGCCCCGCGCGCCGCAGGCTGAGCGTCGACCGCCGTCGCGAAGAGCTCATGGCCGCGGCGTTGGAGCTGTTCAGCACGCGTGACGCGGAAGACGTCTCGATCGACGACGTCGCCTCGGCGGCGGGCGCCTCACGGGCGCTGGTCTACCACTACTTCGGCGGAAAGCAGGAGCTCTACGTCGCCGCGCTGAAGAGCGCGGCCGAGCAGTTGGAGTCGCGGCTGCGCCCGGCCGAGGGCGGCCGTCCGCTCGACGAGCTGGCCGCGGGCCTCCGGCGCTACTTCGACTTCGTCGAGGAGCACGCCGCCGGGTTCGCCGCCCTGCTGCGCGGGGGGCCCGCCAACCGGGCGGGCGAGGTCGGGGAGATCGTCGACGGCGTGCGCCGCCGGTTGTTCCGCCTGATCATGAGGCAGATGCGCGTCGAGGAGCCGAGTCCGGTGCTGCGCACGACCCTGCGGTCGTGGATCGCCTCGGTGGAGACCGCCGGGCTCGACTGGCTGGAGTACCGCGACGTCGAGCGCCCCACCCTTGAGAAGATGCTGGTCGATCACATGGTGGCGCTGCTCGGCGTCGCCGCCTCCTATGACGGCGACGTCGGCCGGCTGCTCGAACTGCTCACCAGGGAGCAACTGGCGTAGCGGGGGGAAGAGTGGCGCCGGGCGGGCGACGCCAACTTCCCGTGCGACGTCACGTCGGTGGACCGGGCATGCGTACCTGGTCCACCATCAAACCCCCCTGAGGTTCGTGACGACCTCTCGACTACTCGGAACGCTGCTGCGGGATCCCCGCGAGCAGTGCGCGAACCTCGGTCTCCCGGTAACGCCGATGACCACCGAGGGTACGAATCGACGTCAACTTGCCCGCCTTGGCCCACCGCGTAACGGTCTTGGGGTCGACCCTGAACATGGTCGCGACCTCAGCGGGCGTGAGCAGTGGCTCGGCCTCGGGTGTACGAGCTGACATTTGTGCGGCCTCTCCTCCGTGTGGACCGGCTTAGCGATCCTGTGACTGCCTTTGCGCGTGTCACGGATGTCCCCTTATGACCCAGAGCGTGCGGCTTTTCTGAGCCATATGCGGCATCACCCGATGTGACCATACCGCCACGCAGAGCGATTGGCGAGCCCTTCTTTGACCCAACTGCCCGCCCCCATGGCGATGTCACGCTCGGTGATTCTAGCGACACGGTTCGTGGTATCGCAGTGAAAACGGCAAACTACTCAGTTCGCAGAAGAGAGCAGCCGCGAGACGTGACCTACTCATGCAGGTCAGACCGTTGTTTTGGGGTTCAGTTGGCAGATTCCAGCAGTTGCATTGACTTCCACCGAAGGATGACGCGCTGGTACATGGCATACGCAAGTTCTTCTTGACCCGTGTCCAGACCGGTCAAAGCGGCAGAAAGCTCAGCAACCGACTGGTCGGCCTGAAGCGCGTCGTCGTCCATCAGGTGGACGAGGCCGCCGTAGTCGAGCTCCAGCAGGGAGTGCGGATGGAACTCCTCCAGCCACCGCGCGACGTCCTCCACGTCGAAGTTCGACGACACGTCGCCGAGGTGCCTGCGCAGCACGTTGAGGGCGCGGGCCGCCCGCCTCCTGGCCTGCGCCATGGAGGTGACGTAGATGAGGTTGCGGCCCGTAGTGGTCGTCACGTCCTGTCCTGGGGTGGAGGAGCCGAGCACCAGCCAGCGCTCGTTTCCATCAAACGGCACGAACCACGATGGCGGCACATGCCACGCCGTGGTGCGAATGTGCGTACGCAACGCGGACGAACCGGCCTGCCGCTTGAACCGGTCGAAGTCGTCCGCCGTCTGCTCCGCGATGGTCTTCGGCACGAGCCGGTCCATCAGCTTCACGGGTGTGGCGCCACGAAGCCGTGAGAACGCCAGCCACGACCGCAACCGCGTCTGCCAGGGACACACGTACAGGCGGTCCTCAACGCGCCGTAGATAGGCGTTGGGGCTCTCCTGGGCGGGAACGGGGTGAGGGGGCATGCCGAGAAGGCGCATGACCGACTCGCCGTGCTCCGCATTGAGCGCGTTCGCCCGTCGCGGACGGTCACGTGAGTCGGCGTAGTCGGCCCACAGCTTGCGCTCGGACTCGGCGAACGCGGTCAGTGGCTCATAGACGCGGAGGTAGGCGGCATAGGGCAGCACGGAGGCATCGTGTCACGAAGAGCACCTGCGTGCACCGTTGAGGCTTACTACGCTGTGTGTGATCTCCGCCGCGAAGATGCGGTGGACCGGACAGGGAGTCACTACCGTGACCGACGTCTTCGGCACGTCCCACAAGGACGTCCACGAGCAGGTCGTCTTCTGCGCCGACGAGCAGAGCGGCCTGCGTGCCATCATCGCCGTGCACAACACGGCCCTGGGCCCCGCTCTGGGGGGCACCAGGTTCTATCCCTACGAGAGTGAGCAGGCGGCCCTGGCCGACGTGCTCAACCTGGCCAGGGGCATGTCGTACAAGAACGCGCTGGCCGGGCTCGACCTCGGCGGCGGGAAGGCCGTGATCATCGGCGACCCGGCGCAGGACAAGAGCGAGGCGCTGCTGCGCGCCTACGGCAGGTTCGTCGAGTCGCTCGGCGGGCGTTACATCACCGCCTGCGACGTCGGCACCTACAGCGAGGACATGGACATCGTCGCCCGCGAGTGCCACCACGTGACCGGCCGCACGCTGGCCCACGGCGGCGCCGGCGACTCCTCCATCCTCACCTCGTTCGGCGTCTTCCAGGGCATGCGCGCCTCGGCCGAACGGGTCTACGGCACGCCCTCGCTGCACGGCAGGCGGGTCGGCGTCGAGGGGGTCGGCAAGGTGGGCCACCGCCTGGTCGAGCTCCTGCGCGAGGACGGGGCCGAGGTCGTGATCTGCGACGTCGACCCCAGGGCCGTCGAACGGGTGCGCCAGCGGCACCCGGAGGTCGAGGTGGTCGCCGACGCCCAGGCGCTCACGACGTCCGACATCGACGTGTTCGCGCCGTGCGCGCTCGGCGGCGCGCTCGACGACGTCACGGTGGCCGGTCTGCGGGCGAAGATCGTCTGCGGCGCGGCCAACAACCAGCTCGCCCATCCCGGCGTGGAGAAACAACTGGCCGATCGCGGCATCCTGTACGCGCCCGACTACGTCGTGAACTCCGGCGGCGTCATCCAGGTGGCCGACGAGATCGGCGGCTTCAACATGGATCGGGCCAGGGCGAAGGCGGCCCAGATCTACGACACGACACTGAAGATCTTCGGGATCGCGGCGGACGAGGGCGTTCCTCCGGCTGTGGCAGCGGATAGGCTAGCTGAGCGCAGAATGTCGGAAGTCGGGCGTATTAGGGCCATTTGGCTAGGCCACTGACGCCCCGCGCCCATACGGCGTACCGAGCTGGGCACAAAACAGGTACGGTAATAGGCGAACGATAGGCTGACGTCCAAAGTCAGGCGGCGTCAGTGTGTGGTGCGTTAGCGACGAGGGGTCGGGGACGACCCCACACGAGGGGGTCGAGCCAATGGGGCGCGGCCGAGCAAAGGCCAAGCAGGTCAAGGTTGCTCGCCAGCTGAAGTACAACAGCGGTGGCACGGATCTTGACCGTCTTCGCGACGAACTCGGGGTCGGAGACTCCAGTAATGACGACGCCGACGACCTCAACGATGAGCTGGCGGATCGCTATGCCGATTACGCCGATGACTATGGCTCCGGAGATGACGACGACGGCCGTCCTTCTGGCCGCCGATAGCCGTTCTTCAGAGTGACGTGGCCGAGGGTCCGGTCCTGTGCCGGATCCTCGTTCATGAGCGTCGGGCCCCACGGGCAACCGTGGGGCTTTCGTCACGCTTGCGAGCGGTCGAGAAAGTCCGCGACGAGCGGCGCGATCTCCGGCAGCTTCTCCTCCAGGGCGAAGTGGCCGGTGTCGAACACGTGCAGCTCGGCGTCCGGCAGGTCGCGCAGGTAGGCGTGGGCGCCCGGCTCGGGGAAGAACACGTCGTTACGCCCCCACAGGATCAGCGTGGGCGGGCGGTGGCGGCGCAGCCATGCCTGCCATTCGGGGTAGAGCGCGACGTTGGAGCGGTAGTCGAGGGCCAGCGCGAGCTGGGCTTCCCTGCGGCCTGGCAAGTCGAGGAAGTGCTGGTCGAGGGTCCATCCGTCGGGGGCGACTGCTGAGCCGTCCGAGGCGCCGCCCTCGTACTGGCCGCGG
>JABFVJ010000073.1 GCA_013362835.1 Nonomuraea sp.
GTCCCGGTCGAGCAGCGCCCATCCGCCGTCGCCGACCGGCACCAGGAACAGGTCCGCCACGGCCGCCCCCAGCGCGAGCCCTCCGTCCCCGAGCACGACGGCGGCGGTGAGCGTCCCGTCGGCGAGCCCGCCGAGCAGGTCCTTCCCATCGGCGAGCCCGCCGAGCGGGTCTTTCCCGTCGGGCGCCGGCCTGGTGAGCGTCGCCGAGGTCAGGGCCGTCGGCAGGTAGGGGCCGGGCGCGCGCTGCTCGCCCAGCGCCTCCAGCGCGACGCACAGCTCGACGAGCCCGAAGCCCTGCCCGCCGTGCTCCTCCGGCAGGTGCAGCCCCAGCAGCCCCTGCGCGGCGAGGGCCCGATGTTCGACGGTACGCCCGGCCAGCCCCCGTACGGAGGCGGCCAGGGCCTGGTGTTCTTCGGTCAGCCCGATTCCCATGCGTCCGAATCTAGAACGTTATTCGGTCCATCTCCAGAGCCGGAAAACCATTGGCGCCCGCCGGGAACGGGTGGTTACCCTCGCAAATGTCCTGACCGGTGGATGACTGTCCTGATGCGAGGTGAACTTGATGCCCGGCACGGCGCCCAGCGCGCCTCACCGTGTCACGGGTGTTCCCCGCCTCCACTGATGGACCAAGGCCGGACCGCCTGTGGCACCAGCGTGCCCTGTGAGGCCCGCTCGGCGCTCCCTTGCTGCCCTTTCATGAAACATCCGGCAAGGAGTACCCAGGTTGTCCACCAACGGCAAACCTCGTTCCACCATCGACACCTTCCCGTGCGTACGCTGCGGCCTGACCGTCGCCGCGACCGCGCCCGGCGGCGAACGCCGTAACCACTGCCCGAGCTGCCTGCACTCGCTGCACGTGCTCGACCGCGTGGAAGGCGGCCCGTCGGAGTGCCGGGCGCGGATGAACCCGATCTCGATCGCGGTCCTCCGCACCGGCGACTGGATGATCATCCATCGCTGCACCCGCTGCGGGGAGCTCACGTCGAACCCGATCTGCGGGGACGACAACCAGCTCATCCTCATGCGCATGGCCGTACGCCCGCTCGCGCAGCCGCCGTTCCCGCTCGAAGCGTTCGGCGACCTGTGACATGCCCAGGAGGAACCCGGGCCGGGCAAGGCCGCAGCAGCCCAAGGCCGTACGGCGTGACGGGCGCGGCGACGCGTTCCGCTGCGTCGGCTGCCGGCTGGACGTACCGATGGACGCGCCGGGCACGGCGCACCGCAACCACTGCCCGCACTGCCTGACCAGCCTGCACCTCGACCACCGGATCCCGGGGGACCGGCGGGCGGGCTGCAGGGGCGCGATGGCGGCGCTGAGCGTCACCGTCAAGCCCGACGGGGAGTGGCTGATCATCCACCACTGCCAGGTGTGCGGCGGGCTGAGCGCCAACCGCATCGCGGGCGACGACAACGCGCTGGCGCTGCTCCGCATCGCCATGCGCCCCCTGTCCGACTCCCGCCTGCCGGTCAGCGCCATGCTGGCCCTCTAGGAGCCTCTAGGAGAGAACGGCGGGCCGCCCCGAGGAGGGGCGGCCCCGCCTACTCGTCGCCGAACTCCAGCCGCAACGCCAGCGTGAAGTCGGCCACCGCCTCCTCGTGCCGCTCCATCTCCTGGAAGATCTCACCCCGCACCCGGTACGCCCAGATGTACTCGGGGTCCAGCTCGACGGCCCTGTTCAGGTCGCTCAGCGCGGCCTCGTTGTCGCCCATCTCGCTCAGCACCGCCCCCCGGCTGCCGTACGCCCGGTCGTTGTCCGGGTCGAGCTCGACCGCGCGGTTGAGGTCGGCGAGCGCCTCCTGATAACGGTCGATCATGCGCAGCGCCTCGCCCCGGCGGCTGAGCGCCCTGACGTAGCCGGGGTCGGACTCCAGAGCCCTGGTGTAGTCGTCGATGGCCTCGGTGTACAGGTGCATGCGCTGGTAGAGGTCGCCGCGCGCCACCCACGAGTACGCCAGCTCCTCGTTCAACGCGATGATCTTGGCGTGCTCGTCCAGGGCCTCGTCCAGCCGGTCGAGGTCCACCAGGGCGTCGGCCTTGGCCTCCAGGATCCACAACGACTCCGGGGCGAGGGTGAGCGCGTGGTCGAAGTCGTCCATCGCCTCCTCCAGCCGCCCGAGCGCCGCGTACGCCTGCCCGCGCGAACCCAGCGCGTACGCGCTGTCCGGCTCCAGCCGCAACGACTCGTCGAAGTCCGCCAGCGCCGCCTCGTACCGCTCGACGACCCGGTGGCTCTCGCCGCGCAGCCGCCAGGCGCGGGCGTTGTCCGGGACCAGCACGATCGACTCGGTCAGATCCGCGATCGCGGCCTCGTGCCGGGACAGCGCGATGTACGATTCGGCACGGCTGCGCAGCACGGACGCGCGTGACTGCGCGGCTGCCTCGGACAACTCAGACAACTCGGACTGGTCGTTGATCCCCTCGCTCATGGAGGGAATCTATCTAACTAAATCTGGATGATGGCCGCCTTTTCGCGGGTGTACTCGATCACGGAATCGTGGCCGTACCCGCTGTCCTTGACGCCCCCGAACGGCAGGCCGGGCGGCATCTGGCGGAAGGTGTTCACCCAGACCGTCCCGCTCTCCAGATCCCGCACGAACCGGTGCGCCCGCCCCAGGTCCCGCGTCCAGACCCCGGCCGCCAGCCCGTACGGCGAGTCGTTGGCGATGGCCAGGGCCTCCTCGTCGCGCTCGAACGGGATCGCCACCGCCACCGGCCCGAAGATCTCCTCCTGGCAGACGCGCAGCCCGTTGTCCTCGGTCGTGTACAACGTCGGCTCGACCCAGTAGCCGCCCGGCAGCCCCGGCACCACCTCGGCCCCCGACCGGCCGCCGAACACCAGCCGCGCGCCCTCCTTCTCGGCCGTCTCCAGGTACGACCGCACCCGCTCGAACTGCCCGTCGGACACGATCGGCCCCATCGTCGTGGCCAGGTCGAGCGGGTCGCCGAGGATCAGACCGGCGCAGACCCGCCTGATCCGGTCCAGCATCTCGTCCCAGATCGACCGGTGGAGCAGGATCCGGGAGCCCGCGACGCACACCTGTCCCGCGTTGCCGGTGTAGACCGAGTTCACGGTCACACCCTGCGCGGCGGCGTCCAGGTCGGCGTCGGGGAAGACGATGTTGGGCGACTTGCCGCCGAGCTCGAACGTCAGCGGCTTCAGCGCGTCCGCCGAGGCCCGGGTGATGGCCTGGCCGGTGGCCGTCGAGCCGGTAAGACTGATCTTGCCGACGCCCCGGTGCCTGACGAGCGCGTCGCCGACCTCCTCGCCGAGCCCGCTGACGATGTTCAGCACGCCGGGCGGGAACACCTCCGCCAGCAGCTCGCCCAGCCGCAGCACCGACGCGCTCGCCTGCTCGGCCGGCTTGACGATCACCGTGTTCCCGGCGGCCAGCGCGTACGCGGCCTTGGCGGAGAAGGTCGAGACGGGGGAGTTCCACGGGATGACGCAGACCGCCACGCCGTACGGCTCGCGCCGCGTCAGCCCGAGCGTGTCGGGCCCGAGCACGACGGTGTCGCCCTTGACCGCCTCCAGGCACTGCCCGGCGGCGAGCTGCCACAGGTGGGCCATGCCCGGCAGGTCCCTCTTCAGGGTGTCGCGCAGGATCCTGCCGTTGTCCGTGGTCTCCAGTCTGGCCAGCTCCTCGGCGTACCGGCCGAACAGCTCCGACACCTTGCGCAGGTAGCGCGCCCGGCCGAGCGCGGGCATGGCCGACCAGGCGGGGAACGCCGCCCGCGCCGCCGCCACGGCCGCATCGGCCTCCCGCGCGCCACTGGCCGGGATCTGGGCCCACACCTCGCCCGTGGCCGGGTTGACCGTGTCCATCGTCCTGTCCGCGCGGACCAGTTCGCCGCCGATGAGATTGCGATACTCAGGCACGCGCCCAAGCATATGCTTGCTTGCCATGGCCGGGCCAGCCCCGGAGGAATCGGGCATAATGGGCGACCGTGAAAACTGATCTGACCTGGCCGGAAACGGCCGACGAGCCGGTGCTCGCCGCCGTGCACCGCGTCCTGCACGCCGTCGTCGAACTGGGCGGGGCCGTCGGCTACCTGAGCCCGCCGTCGCGGGAGGAGACCGACCCCTGGGTGGAGTCGACGCTCGCGGCCGTCAGGGACGGCGAGGCCCGGCTCGCCCTCGCCACGGTCGACGGCACGGTCGAGGGCATGGGCCTGTGGCGCCGCAGCGACGAGGCGGTCTTCCGGCACTCCGCCGAGGTCGCCAAGGTCATGGCCCATCCGGCGGCCCGGGGCCTCGGCCTCGGCGAACTCGTCGTGGCCGGGCTCGTCGACGACGCCCGCAAGGCCGGGATCGAGACCCTCACCCTGCGCGTGCGCGGCAACAACTACGGCGCGATCGCCCTGTACGAGCGGCTCGGCTTCCGCGAGTGGGGCCGCCTGCCGAACGCGGTCGAAGTAGGCGAATGGCGCTTCGACCACGTGAACATGTACCTGGAGCTGGACCGCCCGCCGGGCGTCATCCTCCACGGCTCCGCCCCCGGCGGCCCCGGCGCCTCCCCGGCCCGGCCCTCCGCCCCCGGACAGGCCGCCGATGCCGGACGGGCCGCTGGTCCCGTGCGGGCTGCCGACTAGGATCTAGGCATGCAGCTGGCCCCCGGAGTGCACGTCGCGATCACCGACCGCCACGGAGGCGTCAGCGCCCCGCCCTACACCTCCCGCAACCTCGGCGGCATGGTCGGCGACGACCCCGCCGCCGTACGCGCCAACCGCGAGAGCCTGGCCGCCGAGCTGGGCGTACGCGCCGTCGTGTACATGCGCCAGGTCCACAGCGCCGAGGTCGCGTACGTGAGCGAGCCGTTCGGCGACGACCCGCCGCCGCTCGACGGCGTCTTCACCACCGAGCCGGGCCTGGCGCTGGCCTCGCTCGGCGCCGACTGCCCGGCGGTGCTGGTGGCCGACCCGGAGGCCCGCATGATCGGCGCCGCCCACTCCGGCCGCCCCGGCACCGAGGCGGGCATCGCCACCGCCCTGGTCGAGGCCATGGCCGCCAAGGGCGCGCAGCCGGGCAGGATGGTCGCGCTGATCGGCCCCGGCGCCTGCGGCCGCTGCTACGAGGTGCCCGCCGAGCTGCGCGGGCGGGTCGCCGCGAAGGTGCCGCCCACCTGGTCGACGACCTCATGGGAGACCCCGGCGCTCGACCTGCGGGCCGGGATCGAGGCGCAGCTCAAGGCGGCGGGCGTGGCCGACGTACGCCACGACGCGCGCTGCACGATCGAGTCGGCCGAGCTCTACTCCCACCGCCGCGAACAGCCCGGCGGCCGTTTCGCCGGCCTCATCTGGCTCACCTAGCCCCCTGGCGCTTCCCGCCAGAGGAAGCGAGGGCCCCTGCTTCGCCCGCGAGCTGAGCCCGACGTTCACTTCCCTCGGGAGTTGAACACGATGTTGACGATGATGAT
>JABFVJ010000458.1 GCA_013362835.1 Nonomuraea sp.
AAATCCGGAGCCGAGACCAGCCGAACACCTTGTAGACGGTCGCGCCCGACACAACCCGCTGGCGCGCTGACCACCGGAAACCCAGGATCGAGCCTCAGAAGGCCGCCCGACCCCCTACCGGAGCGCACCCGCCGACTGCGCGGCCCGCTTCGTCCCAGGACTCATTGAGTAAGACCGTATTGCCTGGCTAGCCGTGGAAGACACCGAACGAACTCCGCCTCGTCGTCGGGCTCTGCATGGAAGGTCAGAAAGGGAAACTTGCTGTGGACGCCTCGTGCGCGAACGGCCTCCCCCAAGCTGTCCGTTTCGAGGCCGGTCACCCGCTTGTAGGGCTCGAAGGTGACGTAGGCGAAGGACTCGAAAGAGGGGTCGTCCTCACGCGGCCACAACTCTCGCCGGATACGCGTGACCCGCTTCAGCCGGAACCTGCCGTCCCTGGACCAGCTCGTCCGCTGGTGAGAGAAGTTCTTCGACAACTCGAGGACGCGCTGCACCTCCGGCAGCTCCAGAATCCGATCAGGACAGTCGGCGACCTTCTCGAAGGACTCACGACCGCGACTGATCAGCCAGTTCACGAAGTATTCGAAGCCGTCGGACGACCCGAATCCGGTGATGGTCCAGAACACCGCGTACATGTCCCAGGAGCAGGCTCGATTGGCACACATCGTGAACCAGACTTCGTGTCCACGATCTCCTCGGCGGACAGGCCGGAGAGATGATCCTCCAGCCACGCCACTCGCGCCTGCCGGGTGTCGGTCTCACCAGCCGACCGCGCCACCAATTCCCAGAAACCGTCAATGTCCACAAGCCGTGATCATCGCACCTGGCGGACCTCTTGCCCAAGAGACACCGAACAGCGAGTCAACTCGTCGTTCGGCCATGCGAGACGCGTACTGATTCTTACGTCGCCGGCCACCATCTGAAGGAACTGCGCAAGTCTGTCGGCAAGACGCAATCCGAGCTGCCGGCTGCTCTTGGAATCTCACAAGCACGCGTCTCTTAGATCGAGAACGGCGATCGGGACTCCATGGAACTCGAGCCCATCCGCGCTTACGCAGCTGCTCGCGGCGGCCACGTCGATGCGACCATCAGTGTCGGACCTCACTCGGTACGAGTCGCTTGACGAAGAACCGCTCATCGAGCAGGCTTCCGCACTTCAACAACTGGCGGGCCATGACTCCGTGTGACAACCGACAGCGCATTCAGGCGTGACGCATCGGCGACAGCGGCATGTGAGCTGGGGGTTCGGGGGCCGCGCCCCCCGATGACACAGCCTGAGCTCCCATGCGCGAAGCACCCGATGGCGAAGACCGGGCCTTGAAACCCCCTATTTGAGAAGCTGGCGGGCCATCACCACGCGCTGGATCTGGTTGGTGCCCTCGTAGATCTGGGTGATCTTGGCGTCGCGCATCATGCGTTCCACCGGGAAGTCCTTCGTGTACCCGTACCCGCCCAGAAGCTGCACCGCGTCCGTGGTGATCTCCATGGCCGCGTCGGAAGCGGCGCACTTCGCGGCGCTCGACAGGAACGTCAGGTCCTTCTGCGGCTGTCCGTGCATCGCCAGCTCCGACTTCGCCGCCGCGTGGTACGTCAGCTGCCTCGCCGCCTCCAGCTTCATCGCCATGTCGGCGATCATGAACTGGAGACCCTGGAAGTCGGCGATCGGGCGGCCGAACTGCTTGCGTTCCTTCACGTAGCCGATCGCGTAGTCGAGGGCGCCCTGGGCGATGCCGAGCGCCTGGGCGGCGATGGTGACGCGGGTGTGGTCGAGGGTGGCGAGGGCGGTCTTGAAGCCGGTGCCGGGCTCGCCGATCATGCGGGACGCGGGGATGCGGACGTTCTCCAGGATGACCTGGCGGGTCGGAGAGCCCTTGATGCCGAGTTTCCTCTCCATGGGGCCGAAGGAGACGCCTTCGTCGGACTTCTCGACGACGAACGCGGAGATGCCGCGGGCGCCGGCGGTCGGGTCGGTCACCGCCATGAGCGTGTAGTACTCGGAGACGCCGGCGTTGGTGATCCACATCTTGGTGCCGTTGAGCACGTAGTGGTCGCCGTCGAGGACCGCGCGGGTCCTCATCGCGGCGGCGTCCGAGCCCGCCTCGGGCTCCGACAGCGCGTACGAGAACATCGCCTCGCCCCTCGCCACCGGCGTCAGGTAGCGGTGCTTGAGCTCCTCCGAGGCGGAGAGCAGGAGCGGGACCGTCCCCAGCTTGTTGACGGCGGGGATGAGCGAGGACGACGCGCAGGCCCGCGCCACCTCCTCGATGACGATCACGGTGGCCAGCGCGTCGGCCCCGGCTCCCCCGTACTCCTCGGGGACGTGGACGGCGTGCAGGTCGGCCGCGACGAGGGACTTGTAGACGTCCCAGGAGAACTCTTCGGTCTCGTCCGCCTCCGCCGCGTGCGGGGCGATCTTCTCGTCGGCCAGGGCTCGGACCGACTCCCGGAGCATGTCGTGCTCTTCGGCGGGCGCATAGAGAGGGAAGCTCATGCATCAGATACTAGGACGTCCGACCATCTTGTTACCAGCTAGTACGGTTTGCGAAGAGGTGCAGGTGGCACGAAGGAGGTAGCGAGGGCCGGTAACATGCCTGGCGATCGAAAGGAGCTCGCTCGTGCCATATCGCCTCACGGTGATCGGGACCGGATACCTGGGCATCACGCATGCGGCATGCATGGCGGATCTCGGATTCGAAGTCCTGGGCCTCGACATTGACGCGGACAAGATCCGCCGGCTGAACAACGGTGAGCTCCCCATCCACGAGCCCGGGCTGGAACCCGTGCTCCGCCGTGGGCTCGACTCCGGCCGCCTTCGCTTCACCAGTTCCTACGAAGAGGTCGCCGCCTTCGGCGACGTGCACTTCATCTGCGTCGGCACGCCCCAGAAGAAGGGCGAGTACGCCGCGGACGTCACGTACATGGACAACGCCGTCGAGTCGCTCGCGCCGCTTCTCGACCGCGAGTGCCTGGTCGTCGGCAAGTCCACCGTGCCGGTCGGCACCGCCGGGCGGCTCGCCGACAAGCTCGCCCGCCTGGCCCCCGCCGGCGTCGGCGTCGAGCTGGCGTGGAACCCGGAGTTCCTGCGCGAGGGCTTCGCCGTGGAGGACACGCTCCACCCCGACCGCATCGTGATCGGCGTGCGTTCTGAGCGGGCCGAGAAGATGCTGCGCGAGGTCTACGAGCCGCTCGGGGACGTCCCGTTCGTGGTGACCGACTTCGCGACGTCGGAGCTGGTCAAGACGGCGGCGAACGCCTTCCTCGCCACCAAGATCTCCTTCATCAACGCGATGGCCGAGGTCTGCGAGGCCGCCCACGCCGACGTCAAGCAGCTCTCGGAGGCCCTGTCGTACGACGACCGCATCGGCGGCCGCTACCTCAACGCCGGGCTCGGGTTCGGCGGCGGCTGCCTGCCCAAGGACATCAGGGCCTTCATGGCACGGGCCGGCGAGCTCGGGGCCGACCAGGCGCTGACGTTCCTGCGCGAGGTCGACGCGATCAACATGCGCCGCCGGGCCCGCATGGTCGACCTGGCCAGGGAGCTGGCGGGCGGCTCGTTCCACGGGTGCACGGTCGGCGTCCTGGGCGCGGCCTTCAAGCCGAACTCGGACGACATTCGCGACTCGCCCGCTCTCGACGTCGCCGTGACGATCGGCCACCAGGGCGGACAGGTCACCGTCTACGACCCGATCGCGCTCGACAACGCACGCAAGGCCCACCCCGAGCTGAACTACGGCGAGTCGGCCGTTGAGGCGGTTCGCGGGGCACATGTGGTGCTGCTGCTCACCGAATGGCAGGAGTTCCTCGAACTCGACCCCGAGGAGCTGGGCGCGGCGGTCGCGAGCCGGCGCATCGTCGACGGCCGCAACGCCCTCAACGCCGAGGCCTGGCGCTCGGCCGGCTGGCACTACCGAGCGCTCGGCCGCCCGTGACCTGATCTCAGGGCGCCCGCGGACCTCCCGGGCGCCCTGGGCGTTCAGAGGTTCGCGGCCTCCGCGCGCAGTTTCTCGCCCTTGGCGTAGGCCTGCTCCTTGAGCCGCCCCTGGAACTCCTCCATCCGCTCGCGCAGCGCCGCGTCTGACGCCCCGAGGATCCGTACGGCGAGGAGCCCCGCGTTACGCGCCCCGCCCACCGCGACCGTGGCCACCGGCACCCCGGCGGGCATCTGGACGATCGACAACAAAGAGTCCATGCCGTCGAGGTACTTCAGCGGCACCGGCACCCCGATCACCGGCAGCGGCGTCACCGAGGCCAGCATCCCGGGCAGGTGGGCCGCCCCGCCGGCCCCGGCGATGATCACCCGGATGCCGCGCGAGGCCGCCTGACGGCCGTAGTCGATCATCTCGACCGGCATGCGGTGGGCCGAGACCACGTCCGCCTCGAACGGCACCCCGAACTCCGCCACCGCCTCGGCGGCCGCCTTCATCACCGGCCAGTCGGAATCCGACCCCATGACGATCCCGATCTTCACTTGGCCTCCTTCGCCGGACGCGTGAAGATCACGATGCTGCGTCTGATGGTTCGTTCGCTTCGCTCTCTCATGTGTACTCCCCGGTCATGAGGTAGACGGCGGCGTGGTGGGCGCGGGCGCGGACCTTGTCCAGGTCCGTGCCGAGAGCGGTGACATGGCCGATCTTGCGGCCCGGACGCACTTCCTTGCCGTAGAAGTGCAGCTTGATGCCGGGGTCGTGGGCCAGGACGTGCTCGTAGCGCTTGAACAGGTCGGGGTCGTCGCCGCCCAGCAGGTTGGCCATGACGACGACGGGAGCGGTCATCGTGGGCGAGCCGAGCGGCAGGTCGAGCACGGCCCGCAGATGCTGCTCGAACTGGGACGTGGTCGCGCCCTCGATCGTCCAGTGGCCGCTGTTGTGGGGGCGCATGGCCAGCTCGTTGACCACGAGGCCGTCGGCGGTCTGGAACAGCTCCACCGCGAGCAGCCCGGTCACGCCCAGCTCGTGGGCGATCTTCAGGCCGATGCGCTGGGCCACGGCCGCGTCCTCGGGGTCGAGGCCGGGGGCGGGCGCGAGCACTTCCACGCAGATGCCGTCCTGCTGCACGGTCTCCACGACCGGGTAGCTGACGCCCTGGCCGTGGGGCGAGCGGGCCACCAGCACCGCGAGCTCCCGCTCGAACGGCACGAACGCCTCGGCCATCAGCTCCACGCCGGTGGCGAACGCCTCGGCCGCCTCCTTGGGATCGCGGCAGACCCACACGCCGCGCCCGTCGTAGCCGCCGCGCACCGCCTTCAGCACCACCGGCCAGCCGTGCTCGTCGGCGAACGCCGAGACGTCGCCGACGGACGAGAGCCTGGCCCAGGCGGGGCAGGGCGCCCCGATCGCGGTCAGCCGCTCGCGCATGACCGCCTTGTCCTGGGCGTGCACGAGCGCGTCGGCGCCCGGGTGGACGGCGTGGCCCTCGGCGGCCAGCGCCCTGATGTGCTCGGTCGGCACGTGTTCGTGGTCGAACGTGATCGCGTCGCAGCCCTGCGCGAACGCGCGCAGGTCGTCGAGGTCGCGGTAGTCGCCGATGCGGGTGTCGACGATCACCCGCGCGGCGCTCTCTCCAGGGGCGCCCGCCAGCACCCTCAGCTCGACTCCGAGTGCGATCGCCGGCGGCTGCGTCATCCGGGCGAGCTGACCCGCGCCGACCATGCCGACGACCGGCCCGATGGGACTGTAGGAACTCACGTGAGGTGAGCTTACCGGGACGGAACGACTACCCCGTCGGCTGTCAACTCGCGCGCGCCCTGCGCAGCCCGAGCGTCCTGATCGTGTTGCCCTCGCCGACGACGCTCGCCATCACCACCAGGTCCGTCCGCTTTTCTCCGTACGTGAGCCGCAGCGCGTCGAAGACCAGCACGGAGTCGCCGGTCAGCGGGATCGTCAGGGAGCGGGTGCCGTACAGCTCGACGTCGGCGTGCTGCCTGGTCACGTCCTTGAGCAGGGCGCGCATGGGGTCGCCGGCCGGAAACCGCACACCGCCGACCCCGGCCGGGTCGGTGAGGTACGTGAGGTGCCGCTGGGGCACCAGGCGGGCCAGCCTGAGCAGCGACGACGGCGGCTCGCCCGCCTCCCGCTCGCGCTCCCCGCGCACGGGGACGGGCCCCGCGCCCAGCCGCCAGCGGCCGTCTTCCAGGAAGAACAGGTAGTAGGCGGGCGAGGGCTCGCGGGTCAGCGCGGCGAACCAGTCGCCCTCGTCGGGCAGCACGTAGACGGGGTCGCCCGGACGGGCTGGACGGCCGTTCCGGGTCGCCTCGCAGGCACGGCCGCCCAGCGTCCGCTCCGCCCACGTGGTCAGGTCCTCGACGGCGGCGCAGTCTCGCCGCTGCCAGGCCGCGTCCAGCTGCCCGAGCAGTGAGAACGCCTGCTCGGCCGTCGCCGGGTCGACCCGTGGGGCGGCTGCCGGAGCAGGCGTGCGGTCCTCCTGGAGCACCGGCGCGCCGCCGGTCGTGCCACAGCCCCCTACGAGCAGGGCGAGCACGAGCGCGAGCAGTCGAAGCGGCACAGGTGGCTCCCGGGAGGGCGGCCGTCTGGAGCGGCAGGGCCGACATCGCGGGACGTGCCCGCGATCTGAACGGCAGCGTAATGCCCATCATTCGGTAATGCCGCTCATAAGCCGATATTTCTAGAAGTGGTCTTTGCACGGTATGTTCAGCCGCCTGACACCGGCCGTACGACATCGCCGGTACGCTGGGGTGGTCAGGCCCGACTAGGGAAAGGACCGAGCGCAGACGTGGAGTTTGCCAAGCGCCTCTACCAGCGGTTCGAGTCCCTGGTTCATGAGCTGGCCAAGTTCGGCAGCATCGGGGCCGTCGCCTTCCTGCTCGACACGGGTGTCTACAACCTCTTCCTGCTCGGCTTCGAGTGGGGGCCGCTCACCTCGAAGGTCGTCGCGACCACGCTGTCGGCGACCTTCGCCTACGCGGGCAACCGCTTCTGGACCTTCCGGCACCGCGAGCAGAGCGGCCTCGGCCGCGAATACTTCCTGTTCTTCCTGCTCAACGGCATCGCCCTGCTGTTCGGCCTGCTGGTGATCGGCTTCACCAAATACACCCTCCACCTCCACGACGGCCTGAGCCTCAACATCGCCAACTTCGCCGGCGTCGGGCTCGGCACCCTCTTCCGCTACTGGTCGTACAAGAAGTGGGTGTTCCTGGAGGCCACCGAGCCCATCCCGGTCGAGCTGCCCGAGGTCAGGCAGGACCGCTGACCACGCGGTTCCTGCTGTCCTCCTCCGCCGGTCGCAGGAAGATGGCGAACGTGGCGGGCCGGCGGCGCACCAGCTCCAGCCGTCCGCCGTCGGCGGCGGCCAGGGCGCGCGCGAGCGTGAGCCCGAGGCCGGTGCCTCCTCCGCCGCTGACGTTCCGTTCGAAGATCTTGGGCGCGATCTCGTCGGCGATCCCCGGGCCCTCGTCGGAGACCTCGATCACGATGTAGTTGTCGCCGCTGGTGCTGGTGACGGAGACGGTGCCGCCGCCGTGCCGCAGGGAGTTCTCCAGCAGCGAGGCGATGACCTGGCCGAAGCCGCCGGTGGTGGCCATCGCCTTCAGCCCGCGCGAGCCTTCGAGGTGCAGCGTGCGGCCCGCCTCGCGGAAGACCGGCTCCCACTCGGTGATCTGCTGGATCAGCACCTCGTCGATCGCGACCGGCTCGGCCTGCGCGTGGCGCTGCCGCCGGGCCGCCGCGAGCAGCTCGTCGATCACCGCGGTCAGCCGTTCGGCCTGCACGATGGCCGCCTCGCCCTCCTCGCGTACGACCTCGGGGTCGTCGGAGGCGGCGACGATCTCCTCCAGGCGCATGGTCAGACCGGTCAGGGGCGTGCGGAGCTGATGGGAGGCGTCGGTGGCGAACTCGCGTTCCCTGGTGAGCAGGTCGGAGATGCGGGTGGCGCTGCGGTCGAGCACCTGTGCGACCCGGTCCAGCTCGGGAATGCCGTAGCGATGTTTGCTCGGTCGCGCGTCGCCCGAGCCGAGCCGGTCGGCGATCTTCGCCAGGTCCTGCAGGGGCAGCGTCAACCTGCGTGACTGCACGACGGCCAGGCTCACGGCCACCGCGAGCGCCGCGACGGCCAGGGCCACGATCAGCAGCAGCCGGGCGCGTACGTCCCGCTCGACCTGGTCCCTGTCGCGACTTATACGGACATAGACGCCGGTGTTGGTCTGCGCGTCCTCGGTCATCAGGTGGCCCGACGCCGGAGCGGTGCCGACGACGGTCACCCTGAGCGGGGTCCCGCGTTCCCAGATCTGTATGTACCTGCCCGGGTACTTCTGCTCCAGTTGCTGGGGGTCGAGCGGGGTCTCCTGGACGCGGGCGTACTCGACCTCGCCCACGAGACGCTTGGCTTCCGCCCCGAGCTCCTGAGCCGCCTCGTCGACGATCAGGCGGCTGACCACGACGCCCAGGGGGACCCCCAGCAACAGGACCGCGATGACCGCGACGACCAGTGTGGAGGAGAGCAGTCGGCGGCGCATGCGCCTACTCGCGTTCGAACCGGAAGCCGACTCCCCGGACGGTCGTGATGTAACGGGGCTTGGCGGCGTCGTCGCCGAGTTTGCGGCGCAACCAGGAGATGTGCATGTCGAGGGTCTTGGTCGAGCCCCACCAGTTCGTGTCCCACACCTCGCGCATGATCTGCTCGCGGGTGACGACCTTGCCGGCGTCGCGTACCAGGACCCGTAGCAGGTCGAACTCCTTGGTCGTCAGATGCAGCTCCTTCTCCCCCATCCACGCGCGACGGGAGTCCGCGTCGATGCGGACCCCCTGCACGACCGGGGTCTCGGACGTGCCGCGGCGCAGCAGCGCGCGTACGCGGGCGAGCAGTTCGGCCAGCCGGAACGGCTTGGTCACGTAGTCGTCGGCGCCGGCGTCGAGCCCGACGACCGTGTCCACCTCGTCCACACGGGCCGTGAGTATGAGAACCGGGGTGCCGTGCCCCTCGGCACGGATCCGGCGCGCGACCTCCAGACCGTCCATCTCTGGCAGCCCGAGGTCGAGAACAATGAGGTCGATGCCGCCCGACAGGGCCCTCTCCAGGGCCTGCGGGCCGTCGGGGCTCACCTCTACCTGATAGCCCTCGCGGCGTAGCGCACGCGCGAGTGGCTCGGAGATCGAGGTGTCATCCTCGGCGAGAAGTACGCAGGTCATGAAGCGATCGTAGGACCTTAGGCGATCGTTTCCCGGGTACAGCGCGCGGTTTGACTTGTCGTTGACCTATCCATTGACCTGGGCAAACGAAGCTAAATAAGGGTTAGTCGTGATTAAATTACCGCGATTATCGGGGGGAAATCACAAGGCACTCCAGGCTTTCCGATCACTTCCCCGTACGCCGCCCTCGTGCCGGGATCCGGCGCTCAGGACGAAGCCCGGCAGACCGCCGATCGTGCCGCACATCGGACGCCCGGAGCGTGATACCCCGCTCCGGGCGCATTCAGACAGGGTCAGAGCCAGCTCGCCCGTACGGAGTCCGCGGGCCCGGCGTCGGGGGCCGTGCCGAGCTCACCGGCGCGTACGCGGTCGAGCAGGCGGGCGACCGTGTCGACGATCTCGGGGGCGCTCTCGCGCAGGCTCGCGGCGTCGGCCGGGCCGATCTCGGCGGGATCGACCCCCGACTGCCGCAGCACACCGTCGAGGTCGGCCAGCCGCGTCGCCAGCCACTTCAGCGGGTCGGCCGACAACTCCTCGTCGAACACCCGCCGGTCGGGCTCCCAGCCGCTGGACCCCGGGTGATGATGCGTACGGTCGAAGCTCCCCGGTGTCCCGTCCACCGACTCCAGCAGGTCGACGCGCCAGATGAGCCGGTCGACGACGATGGGACGGGCCGAGTAGATCGAGCCCTTGAGCTCGCCCGGCGCGAGCCTGCGGATCTCCAGGCGCACGCCGTGCTCGGCGCCCTCCTGGTGCTCGCCGGGGTCGGGGTCGACGAAGTACAGGTCGCTCACGGCCACGCCGATGCGTTCGAAGCCGAAGAGGTAGAGCATGGAGACCACTCCCTCACAGGTGTCGGGGCTCGCCTCCCAGTATCCGTCAGGGGCTCACGGCGAGCTCGCGCGGCGGACGTCCGCCGGGTCAGAGGAACGCGGCCCGGTTCTCCTCGGCCCAGGAGGCGAAGGTGCGCGCGGGGCGGCCGGTCAGCTCCTCGACCACGGGGGTGAGCTCGGCGGGCCGGTCCACGCAGCTCTGCCAGTAGTCGAGGAGCGCGTCGGCGAGGGGGCCCTCGACGTACTCGGCCATCTCGGCCTTCCACTCCTCCCTGGTGACGTGCCTGATCGCGATGTCCCGTCCGGTGACCCGGGACAGGATGCCGATCTGCTCGGTGAACGTGAGCGACTGCGGCCCGGTCAGCGTGTACGCGCCTCCCCCGAGCGCGGGGTCGTCGAGCACGGCGGCGGCCACGGCGGCCACGTCCGCCTCGTGGACGGCGTCGACGTGCGCGTCCGGGTAGGGCAGGCCGACGGGGGTGCCGCTCTTGACCTTCCAGGACCAGCCCATGGCGTTGCCGCAGAAGGTGCCGGGCCGCAGCAGCGTGGCGCGTACGGCCGAGGCGGTCAGCGCCCGTTCGGCGTCGGCGTGGACCTTGGCCACCGGGCTGGCGTCGGGGTCGGGCGTGAGCACCGCGACCGAGGAGAGCAGCACGACGTGCTCGACCCCGGCGGCCTCGGCCTCGGCCGCGAACTCGGCGGCGTGCGAGGGCTCGGCGTACAGGAAGACCGAGGTCGCGCCCGCGAGGGCGGCGGCGAAGGTGGACGGGTCGCGCAGGTCGCACCTGACGACGGAGGGGTCCGCGGGCGCGGAGGAGGCCGCCCGGACCGGGCGGCCCCGCTCGCGCAGGAGGGTGATGAGCGCGGTGGCGACGGCGCCACGGGCGCCGGTGACGAGGGTGGTCATCGGGGATGACGTCCTTCCTGCGGCGGGCCTGCCGGCCCTCCGGCTAGAATGAGAGCGTGACGCAACAGTTGCGTGACGCAAATAAATGTGAGGGATGGGGCCGCCACGTGTCAAACCGAGCCGAGACCCTGCGGCGCGTCATCGACGAGAGCCAGCGCCACTACGCCGCCTACACGCTGTTCAACCAGGCCATGGCCGACCGGCTCGGCATCCACCCCACCGACCTGCAGTGCGTGGCGCTGCTCGACCTGGAGGCCGGGCCGGTGAGCACCGGTGAGATCGCCCGCCTCACGGGCCTGACCCCGGGCTCGGCGACCCGCCTGGTCGACCGCCTCGACCGGGCCGGCCTGGTCGTCCGCCAGGCGGACCCCGACGACCGGCGGCGCGCGCTGGTCTCCCTCGCCCCCGACGCCGGCGCGCGGATCAGCGCGGCCTGGGAGATCCCCGGCAGGGCGTTCGGCGAGGTGCTCGACCGCTACGACGAGGCCGAGCTCGCGCTGATCGCCGACTTCCTGCACCGCGCCGCAGAGGTCGGCCGCGCCCAGGCCGAACGACTCTCGGCGGAGGAGTGAACGACGACGGCCCCGCCGCCCGGGAAGGGCGGCGGGGCCGTCGGGGAACCTTCTAGTCGTCGACCGACGGAGGCTCGGCGTAGCGGGCCAGGTAGAGCTGTTCGCCCAGGCTGCGCATCAGGCCCAGCTCGGTCTCCAGGTAGTCGATGTGCTCCTCCTCGTCCTCAAGGATCTCCTCGAAGATGCGGGCGGAGGTGACGTCGCCCTTCTCCCTCATGAGCTGGATGGCCGGACGGAGCCGTTCCACCACCGACAGCTCCACCTCCAGGTCGGCCTTGAGCTGCTCCTCGACGGTCTGGCCGATGTGCAGGGTGCCGAGGCGCTGGTAGTTGGGCAGCCCTTCGAGGAAGAGGATGCGGTCGGTCAGCCGTTCGGCGTGACGCATCTCGTCGATCGACTCGTCGCGGGTGTGCTCGGCGAGCTTGGTGTATCCCCAGTTCTCCTGCATCTTGGCGTGCAGGAAGTACTGGTTGATCGCCGTGAGCTCGGCGGTCAGCTGCTCGTTGAGCAGTTCGATGATCTGCTTGTCGCCCTGCATGAACGGGCCCCTCGTTGCGGTGCGGCTATGCGGTCGTCAATTCTTCCGACTGCTTCAGGATCGCACAGATCTTCCGTACACAACGGGCACAGTCACCACCGGCACCAGTGGTGTCGCGAATCTGCTTCGCACTCTTCGCTCCGGAGGCGATGCAGTCGTGGACCTCGTTCTCGGTCACAGCACGACAAATGCACACGTACATCCAGGGCAAGCCTCTCAGCGAAGGGTGGAGTGCCTTAAGGTAAGGCACACCTAAGATAGCTCACTTCGGTAAGGCTTGCCTATGTTAGAGGGGTCACAGTGGCGTGACCCCCCAGGTCAGTGGCCTCTCGCCCGCCACTCCTCCAGGTGGGGCGCCTCGGCGCCGATGGACGTGGAGTCGCCGTGACCGGTGTGGACGACCGTCTCCGGCGGCAGCGTCAGCAACCGCCGGTCGATCGAGTCGATGATCGTCTCGAACGACGAGTACGACCGCCCGGTCGCCCCCGGCCCGCCCTTGAACAGCGTGTCACCGCTGAACAGCACGCCCAGGTCGGGCGCGTGCAGGCAGACCGCGCCCGGCGAGTGACCCGGCGTGTGCAGCACGTCGAGCGCGACGCCGCCCACCGAGATCTTCTCCCCGTCGGCCAGCGGCGTGTACGTCACCTCCGGCCCGTAGACCTGCTCCCACAGCACCTGGTCGGCCGGGTGCAGCCGGATCGGCGCCCCGGTCAGCTCGGCCAGCCGCGCGGCGGCGTTGATGTGGTCGTTGTGCGCGTGGGTGCACACGATCGCGGCGACCGTGCGCCCGCCGACGCGCTCGGCGATCGCCTCGGCGTCGTGGGCGGCGTCGATGACCACGACCTCGCGCGCGTCGCCGACCAGCCAGATGTTGTTGTCGACCTCCCAGGTGCCGCCGTCGAGGGAGAACGTGCCCGAGGTGATGACGCGGTCGATCACTACAGGATCACCACCGAGCGCAGCACCTCGCCGCGGTGCATCTTCGCGAACGCCTCCTCGACCTGGTCGAGCCCGATCGTCTCGGAGACGAACCGGTCGAGCGGCAGCCGGTTCCGCAGGAACAGGTCGATCAGCATCGGGAAGTCGCGCGAGGGCAGGCAGTCGCCGTACCAGGACGACTTCAGCGCGCCGCCGCGGCCGAACACGTCGAGGAGCGGCAGGTCGATGCGCATCTCCGGCGTCGGCACCCCGACGAGCACGACGGTGCCGGCCAGGTCACGGGCGTAGAACGCCTGCTCGTACGTCTCCGGCCGGCCGACCGCCTCGATGACCACGTCGGCGCCGAACCCGCCGGTCAGGTCGCGGATCGCCTCGACCGGGTCGTTCTCCCGCGAGTTGACCGTGTGCGTCGCGCCGAAGTCGCGGGCCCACTCCAGCTTCCTGTCGTCGACGTCGACGGCGATGACCTTCGCGGCTCCGGCCAGGGACGCCCCCAGGATGGCCGCGTCGCCGACCCCGCCGCAGCCGATCACGGCCACGGTGTCGCCGCGCGTCACCCCTCCGGTGTTGACCGCCGCGCCGATGCCGGCCATCACGCCGCACCCGAGCAATCCCGCGACCCGCGCCGGCGCCTCGGCCGACACCTTCGTGCACTGCCCGGCGGCGACCAGCGTCTTCTCCAGGAACGCGCCGATGCCGAGCGCGGGCGACAGCTCGGTGCCGTCCTTGAGCGTCATCTTCTGGGCGGCGTTGTGGGTGTTGAAGCAGTACCACGGGCGGCCGCGCAGGCAGGCGCGGCACTGACCGCACACCGCGCGCCAGTTGAGGATCACGAAGTCGCCGGGCGCGACGTCGGTGACGCCGGGGCCGACCGCCTCGACCGTGCCCGCCGCCTCATGGCCCAGCAGGAACGGGAAGTCGTCGTTGATCCCGCCCTCGCGATAGTGCAGGTCGGTGTGGCAGACCCCGCAGGCCTGCACGTTCACCACCGCCTCGCCCGGCCCGGGATCGGGCACGATCACGGATTCGAGGGAAACTTCCTGGCCCTTACCGCGGGCGATGACGCCCTGCACTTCGTACGGCATGGCAGCCATCTTGTGTCAGGAGGATGATCTCCGCAAGACATACGGCTGGACCACGCCGAGCCCTCTCGCCGGCCGTTTCCTGATCTTGTGGACCTCGAAGCCCTCCAGCCCGTCGGCCAGGTCCGAATCGATCAGGATCGTCCCCGGCCTGGCGATGGCCGTGAGCCGGGCGGCCAGATTGACCGTGGTGCCGAACACGTCGCCCATCATCGGCACCACCGGCCCGTACGCCATGCCGATGCGCAGCTCCAGGCTCTCGGCGAGGTCGAGCGCGATGGCGGCGGCCTGGGCCGGGGCGGGCGCGGTGAACAGGACCTCGTCGCCGAGCGTCTTGACCAGCCGCGCGCCGTGGGCGGCCACCACGTCGGCGGCGCGCGACTCGAAGCCCTCGACCAGGTCGGCGAGCTCCCGCTCGCCCAGCTCGCGCGAGCGCCTGGTGAAGGAGACCAGGTCGGCGAAGCCGACCGCGATCGACACGCGGGCCGGCACGAGCTCGTCGTGGTCGTCCGCGATGGCCAGCAGGCGGGTGCCGGCGGCGGCGAGCTGGGCCCGCCAGACGTGGATCAGCACGTGCTCGAAGTCGGGCAGCAGGGCCCGCGCGGTGTCGAGGACCCTGGTCAGGTCGTCGGCGGCGGGCTCGTCGGGCAGCACCGCGCCGATCATGATCTCCGCCTGCCACTGCGCGAGCCTGGCGGTGGTCTGGCCGAGCGCGCGGGCCATGCGGATGACGGTCGGCTCGTCGAGCAGGCCGCCGTCGAGCATCCTGCGCACCCTACGCAGCGCGGCCACGTCGGCGTCGGTGAACGCCACGGCGTCGTCGGCCAGCTGGGCGAAGCCGAGCGCCCGCCAGATGCGCTCGGCGAGCTCCTGCGACACCCCGGCCCCGGCCGCGACCTGCTCGCGCGTGAAGCGGGGCGGGACGCCGAGCAGCGTGCGCTCGATCTCCTCGGCCGTCGGCCTGCCGCGTGGTTCGGGGGCGTTCACCTCAGCAGGCTACGCCACGTCACCTGCCGTCGATCTCCCCGTCGGACGCGTCCTCGACCAGCTTGAACAGGTCCATACGGACGTCCTGGATCCTCGGGATGTCCCGCAGCACGATCTGACCCCGCTCGCCCGCGGACTCGACGGTCAGCGTGCCGCAGCCGAGCAGGCGTTCGAGGAACGTCTGGTCGGAGCTGACGGTGTTGACCTTGGCCATCGGGATCTCGTCGGTCGACTTGTTGAGCACGCCCATGCTGATCGTGAACCGGTGGGTGGTGAGCACGTAGCCGGTGTTCTTCCACTGGAGGTAGGGCACGAACGAGAAGATCGTCAGCAGGATGAGGGCGATGACGACCACGGCGATCCTGCCGTAGGAGGTGACGCTGTCCCCCCATGTGGTGGGGAAGAAGTACAGGGCCGCACCCGTCGCCAGGGCGACGAGGATCAGCGCGAAGAACGGGCCGACCAGGCGCTTCCAGTGGGGATGGAAGGACCGGACGCGCCGCTCACCCTGGGTCAGATGGTGGTCGGGAAGGGTCATGCGCACATGCTGCCACCAACGCCGCCCAGCGGCTACGGCGCGACAAATGCGGCGGCCCGGCTATCCGGTGGCCCGGACGTGGACGACGTCGCCCGCGCCCAGCGTGTAGCGCTGGTCGCCCGCGTCGAGCTGCAGGTGGCCGGAGCCGTCGACGCCGGTCGCGAGGCCCGTCACCGCCTGCTCGCCGGGCAGCTCGACCCGCACCCGGCGGCCCACGGTGGCGCTGGTGGCGAGGTAGGCGGCGCGCAGCCCGGAAGCCTCGGCGTCGCCGCCCGCCTCCTCCCAGTCGCGGTAGTGGCTCTCGACCTCGCGCAGCACGGCCCGCAGCAGCGGATCGCGGTCGAGGCAGGCCGCCTTCTCCATGGCCAGCGACGTGGCCGTGGCGACCGGGGCCTCCTCCTCGCGGAGCGTCACGTTGAGGCCCATGCCGATGACGACGGCGCCGTCGACCCGCTCGGCCAGCACCCCGGCCAGCTTGCGCTCGCCGATCAGCAGGTCGTTGGGCCATTTGAGGCGTACGTCCACCTCGGCCAGGCGGCGTACGGCCGAGGCGGCGGCGACGCCGTACAGCAGCGGCAGCCAGCCCTGGGTGAGGATCGGCGCCGTGGGCTTGAGCAGGATCGAGAACGTCAGCCCGGAACGCGGCGGCGCCGACCAGGCGCGGTCGAGCCGGCCCCGGCCCGCGACCTGCGACTCGGCCACCAGCACGGTGCCCTCCGCCGCTCCCTCGCGGGCGGCCGCGGCGAGGTCGGCGTTCGTCGAGCCGGTGCTGTCGACGACGGTGACGCCGGTCCAGAGCGACCCCGGGCGCACGAGGGCACGGGTCAGCGCCGCCTCGGAGAGCGGTGGACGGTCGAGGTCGGAGTAGCGCGAGAAGGGCATCTCCCTATCTTGGCCGAACTTCTGTCGAGGTCATCGCGCGACGCCGACTGTCTCGAAGCGGGCCGGAGGGGTAAAGATGGGGGAATGAGCAGACGTCCTGACCCTCGCAACTGGGCCTCGTGGCGGCCGTTCGGCCTCGGGTTGCGCAAGCCGAACAACTATCTGGAGCTGTGGAAGGCGTTCAGGTCGGTCAAGGGGAACAGACGTTACGCCTGGCGCATACTCAACCAGGGCACGTGCGACGGGTGCGCGCTCGGCACGCAGGGCATGCGCGACTGGACGATGGACGAGATCCATCTGTGCAACATCAGGCTGCGGCTGCTCCCGCTCAACACCATGCCCGCGCTCGACGTCTCGCTGCTGCGCGACGTGTCGGGGCTCGCCGGGCGGAAGAGCGCGGAGCTGCGGGAGCTGGGGCGGCTGCCGTACCCGATGTTGCGGCGCGCGGGCGAGCCGGGCTTCACGCGTGTGAGCTGGGACGAGGCGCTGCGCGTGGCCGGCGACGGGCTGCGCGGCGCGCGGTTCGGGGCGTACATGACGAGCCGCGGCGTGCCCAACGAGAACTACTACGCGGCGCAGAAGGCCGTGCGCGCGCTCGGCACCAACAACGTCGACAACGCCGCGCGCATCTGCCACTCGCCGTCGACGGTCGCGCTGAAGCAGACCATCGGCGCGGCGGCCACGACCTGCTCCTACACCGACTGGATCGGCTCCGACCTGATCGTCTTCATCGGCTCGAACCCGTCGAACAACCAGCCGGTCGCGATGAAGTACCTCTACCACGCCAAGAAGGCCGGCACCCGGATCGCGATGATCAACGCCTACCGCGAGCCGGGCATGGACAAGTACTGGGTGCCGTCCAACGCCGAGTCCGCGCTGTTCGGCACGAAGATCACCGACGAGTTCTTCGGCGTGAACGTGGGCGGCGACATCGGCTTCCTCAACGGCGTGCTCAAGCACCTGATCGAGAACGACTGGGTCGACAGGGCGTTCGTGGCCGAGCGCACGTCCGGTTTCGAGGAGGCGCGCAAGGCCGTCGAGGCCCAGTCGTGGGCCGAGCTCGAAGCGCTCTCGGGGGCCACCAGAGGCCAGATGCTCAAGCTGGCCAGGATGCTCGGCGAGGCGAAGTCCGCGGTGCTCGTCTGGTCGATGGGCATCACCCAGCACACCTACGGCGAGGACAACGTCCGGGCGATCGTCAACCTCGCGCTCGCGCGCGGCTTCCTCGGGCGCGACAAGTGCGGGCTGATGCCCATCCGCGGCCACAGCGGGGTGCAGGGCGGGGCCGAGATGGGCGCGTACGCGACCGGCTTCCCCGGCGGCCTGCCCGTCACGTCCGCGAACGCGGCGAAGTTCACCGAGTTGTGGGGCTTCGAGGTGCCCGGCACACCCGGCCTGACCGCGACCGACATGATCGACGCCGCGCATCAGGGCGAGCTCGACGCGCTGATCTCGTCCGGCGGCAACTTCCTGGAGGTCCTGCCCGATCCCGGCTACTGCCGCGAGGCCCTGTCCAGGCTCAGGCTGCGGGTGCACGTCGACATCGTGCTGTCGTCGCAGATGCTGGTGCCGGGCGAGGGCGACGTGCTGCTGCTGCCCGCTCAGACGCGTTACGAGATGGTCGGCGGCGTGACCGAGACCTCGACCGAGCGGCGGATCATCTTCTCGCCCGAGGTCGAAGGGCCGCGCGTCGGCGAGGCGTGGCCGGAGTGGAAGATCTTCTCCGAGCTGGCCGCCCGCACCCGTCCGGAGATCTCCGACCACGTCCGGTTCACCGGGACTCCGCAGATCCGTGCGGAGATCGAGCAGGTCGTGCCGTTCTACCAGGGCATCTCCGGTCTGCGGAAGTTCGGGGACAACGTCCAGTACGGCGGCCGCCACCTGTTCGCCGACGGCCGCTTCCAGACGCCCGACGGGCTGGCCGTCTTCTCCGTGGTCGAGCCGCCCGCCCTCGAACGCCCCGACGGCTCGTTCATGGTCGCCACCAGGCGCGGCAAGCAGTTCAACAGCATGGTCCACGAGCGCCTCGACGGCTTCAACGGCGCCGCCCGGGAGGCCGTGCTGATGAGCCCGTACGACGCCGACCGGCTCGGCCTGCCCGACGGCGCCCCGGTCGAGCTGCGCTCCGGCGAGCGGTCCTACCAGGGCAAGGTGCTGCGTGCCCCGCTGATGCCGGGCAACCTGCAGATCCACTGGCCGGAGGGCAACGTCCTGCTGGACGAGGCCCGCCGCTCGCCACAGGCGCGCATCCCCGACTACAACGCCCTCGTCACCGTGCGGCCGCTGTGAGGACGACGCGGCCGGGGCCCACCACCCGCGTCAGGATCAGGGAGCTGGCGGGCTCCGGCGCGAGCGACCGGCGCGACGACCTCGCCACCGAGGAGCCGCTGGAGATCCGCCTCACCGCTCCCGACGGCACGCGCAAGACGGTCGCGATCACCATGCGCACGCCGGGGCACGACTTCGAGCTCGCCGCCGGGTTCCTGGGCGGCGAGGGCCTGGCCGGGCCCGGCGACATCGCCGCCATCGCGTACTGCGTGGACGAGGACCTGCCGCCCGAGGCCCGCTACAACACCGTCACCGTGCGCCTGCGCGGGCCGATCCCCGACCTGCCCGCGCTCGACCGCCACTTCCTCACCTCCAGCGCGTGCGGCGTGTGCGGCTCGGCCAGCCTCGACGCCCTGCGCGACCGCTGCGCGCCGCTCCCCAGGGGGGCGCTGGAGATCACCCCGGAGCTCCTGTACGGGCTTCCCGGCGCGTTGCGCGAGGCGCAGGGCGTGTTCGGCAAGACCGGCGGGCTGCACGCGGCGGGCCTGTTCTCGGCGGCGGGCACGCTGATCGCGCTGCGCGAGGACGTCGGCCGGCACAACGCGGTCGACAAGCTGGTCGGCTGGGCCGCGCTCGGCGAACGGCTGCCGCTCGCCGAGCACGTGCTCATGGTCAGCGGCCGGGCCAGCTACGAGATCATGCAGAAGGCGCTGGCCGCGGGCATCGGCGTGGTGTGCGCGGTGTCGGCGCCCTCCTCCCTGGCCGTCGATCTGGCCAGGGAGTTCGGGATGACGCTGGTGGGGTTCCTGCGTGGCGAGCGCTGCAACGTCTACGCCGGTCAGGAGCGGATCACGGCGTAGCCTGGCAGGTCACGGCGAGCGTCGACGTCAGCGCGGGCTTGTTGTTGTTCAGCACCTCCAGCGTGAGGTTCCCCGACTGCTTGGTCTTCTGGTACCACCAGGAGGCCTGCACGTTCAGGAACCCGCTTTCCGGCACGGTGAGCACCCGGTATTCGAGCGGCACCCCGCTCATCAGCCAGCGGTAGCTGATCTGCGTGCCCACCGGAGCCGTGAACGTGCCGTGCGCGGTCACGTAGGGGTCCTCGCTGCAGTCGCCGTAGTAGGCCATCGGCGTGATCCCGCTTATCCGCACGTAGGGCACCGGGGACGGCACCGCCCTGCACCTCCAGAAGTACGCCTCCTCCTTGACGGGCTTGTTGTGGTTGAGGATCTCGACGCGTACCCGGCCGTCGCCGCTGGATCGCGCGGAGTTGTACCACAAGTCCCCGATGTGGGTCTTGACCCCGCCTCTGAGCTGTTGCGACCTGGGCCACCCCGGAACGCCGTCCACGACGACCCGGTACTGGATCTCCGTGTCGCGGTCCGCGACGACGGTCGCCTCCGCCCTGAGCCCGACGGAGCCGGTGCACTCACCGGCGAACCGCGGCGTCAGCATGGCGTGGAACGTCACGTACGCCGGGGGCGAGGCCGGGCCGCAGGCGAAGGTGAATCCCTGCTCGGCCACGCCGCCCTGGGCGGTGAGGCGGACGCGGTGGGAGCCGGCGTCGGCGGTGCCGTAGTTCCAGGTGGCCGCCACGGTCTGGGACCTGGGCTGGGTGCTCTCGGGGAAGGAGAGCGTCGCGCTGCGCAGTTGCCTGTCGTCGAGCTGCCACGTGTAGACGACCTCGGCGGCCGGCCCGGCCGGGAGCTCGACGTGTCCGGCGACGTTGTAGGTGACGGGCGCCGCGCACGTGCCCGAGTAGCTGCCGGGGGTGAGCCCGTCGATCGCCACCTGCGGCGGGTCCGCCCGGAGCGCGGCGGCGGCCGGTACGGGGGCGGCGGCCAGCAGGCTGCCGAGCAACGCCGAGCCCAGCAGCATGGCTGTCCATCTCATCCTGGGGTTCCTCCTTGTGATGGTGAGGAACCCCAGGGTCTCCAGGCCGGCTTGTGCCCTGGTTGGATCTGCCTTGCGAGGGCTATTGGCAGGTCACGGGGTAGACGCCCGCCGCCGACGGCTTGTTGTGGTTCAGCACCTCAAGCTTCACCACCCCGCTGGTCTTCGAGTCGCGGTGCCAGTACGCGGCCTGGATGTCCAGGTAGCCGCTGTCGGAGGTCTTGTGCGTGCTGGGCTCCCAGGGCTTCCCGTCGACCACCCAGCGGTAGGTGATCTCCGTGCCCGGCGCGGCCTGGAAGCCGGCGTGGGCGGTCACGTACGGCGCGGCCACGCAGTCGCCGTAGTAGGCGACCGGGCGGAACGCCCTGATCCGTACGGTGCCGGGGTTCGGGTCGATCGGCTTGCACGTCAGGGTGTAGGGGGCTTCCTTGACCGGCTTGTTCTGGTTCAGCAGCTCGATGCGCGCCGTTCCGGTCATGCTGGACTTGGCCGCGCTGTACCAGAAGTCGCCCAGCCCGTTGGGGTAACCGGGGACGACGTGCAGGGTCCTGACGACGCCCGGCTTGCCGTCCACGACGAGGCGGTAGCGGATGTCGACCGGCTTGTCCGTCGTGATGTGGCCGTCCACGCGAAGCATGGTGGAGCCGGTGCAGTCACCCTGGTAGACGGGTGTCTGGATGTCGTTGAGCGTCAGGTTCGCGGTCTGCGGCTCGGCCGAGCAGGTGAGCGTGAACGAGCGCTCCACGGGCTGGGCCGGGCCCCGGTCGGTGACCAGGCCGAGCTTGTGCGT
>JABFVJ010000141.1 GCA_013362835.1 Nonomuraea sp.
GCGCCCTCGAACATCAGCCCAGGTCGGTCGTCCTCCGCCCGCGCGAGGAGCAGGGCGGCGAGCGTCTGCGCGGTCATCGAGCCTCCAGCAAGCGCTAGGTAAGCCGAATGGCAAACTAGAACAGATTCTAATATCTGTCCAGTACCGGCCTTCTTCGTTATGTCGCGACATAGAGCTGTAACGCCATAGACATGGGCCAATACGGCCTGTTTGTGACCCGCGAGTAACAAGCCGTGTTATCGAGAAATCAGATAACGTGTTCTTATGCGTACCCCGCCCGGGACCTTCTCCGCGCCCCCCAGCGACACCGAGGGGGCCGCCGAGGGCCGCGCCGTACCCGGCGGGCGCAGTGTCCGCACCCGCAGCCAGCACCAACGCCGCAAGCGCATCGTCCAGGCCGCCGCCGCGCTGGCCTCGCGCGGCGGCGTGGAGGCCATGCAGATGCGCACGGTCGCCGAACGCGCGGGCGTCGCGCTCGGCACGCTCTACCGCTACTTCCCGTCCAAGATGGACCTGGTGGTGGCGGTGGTCGGCGAGGAGCTCGACCTCCTGGAGAGCAGCATCGAACGCCGCCCGCCCGGCGCCTCGACCCCCGCGAGCCGGGCCGTCGACGTGCTGATGCGCGCCACGCGGGGCCTGATGCGCGAGCCCGAGCTGGCCGACGCGCTCATCCGGTCGCTGATCATGGCCGAGGTGCAGACGCCGTTCGGCGACCGCATGACGGGCCTGCTGCTCCGGGTCTCCGCCGACGGCCTGACCCTCGACCAGGCCGGCGAGGAACAACTCGACCTCGCGGGCTCACTGGCCAGCGTCTGGGTCCAGGAGCTCCTGGAGATGCTCCGCGGCCGCCGCACCTACGACCAGATCCAACGCCGCATCGAAACCGCCGCCACCCGCCTCCTCGCCGACATCTGAGCCAACCGGCCCACATACGCCACGAAGAGGGCCCACAGGACGCCCGCGTAACGGCGCCCCGCCGGTGAAGGGTCAGAGGCCGTTCCCCTGGAAGGCCCCCAGCCGAAGTACGTCGGGTGGCCGACCAGGCGAAGCCGTAAAAGCCCCAAGGGCGAACCGACGAGCAGGACAGCACCACAACCAGCCCACCAGGACAACAGCCCCGCGCACCCCCAAACCGACGAGCCGGGACAGCACCGCAACCCACCGATCACGACGACAGCCCGTACCCTCCCGCAAACCAGCGAGCCCGGACAGCACCCCTGGCGGCCGCGGGACGGGGCCGGAAGTTGTCGGTGGGAGGAGCTATACAGGGGTCATGAGCGACAAGCCGACCAACGAGGACTTCCTCCGGCTGGCCGACCCGATGCGGCGCGAGCTGCTTGCGCACTGCTACCGCATGCTGGGCTCGGTGCACGACGCCGAAGACCTCGTACAGGAGACGTATCTGCGGGCGTGGCGGGCCTATGACGGGTTCGAGGGGCGGTCCTCGCTGCGTACGTGGCTCTACCGCATCGCCACCACCGCGTGCCTGACCGCGCTCGACAGCCGGGGCCGGCGCCCCCTGCCTACGGGGCTCGGCGCGCCGAGCACCGAGGCGAGCGCGCCGCTCGTGCAGGACGGCGAGGTGCCGTGGCTGGAACCGGTGCCCGACGCGCTGGCGGGCGCGGCGGGCGATCCGGCCTCGATCGTGACCTCGCGCGAGAGCATCAGGCTCGCGCTCATCGCCGCGCTGCAGCACCTTCCGCCCCGGCAGCGCGCGGTGCTGATCCTGCGCGACGTGCTCAAGTGGCGGGCGGCCGAGGTCGCCGAGGCGGTCGGCACCTCCACGGCGGCCGTCAACAGCATCCTGCAGCGGGCCCGCGCCCAGCTCAGCGAGGTGTCGCCGAGCCCCGACGACCCGGTGGAGCCGCTGTCGGCCGAGCAGCGCCACCAGCTCGACCGCTACGTCGCCGCCTTCGAGAGCTACGACGTCGACGAGCTGGTCACCCTGTTCACCAAGGACGCGATCTGGGAGATGCCGCCCTACGTCGGCTGGTACGAGGGTCCCGACGCGATCGGCGAGCTTGTCTCCAACCAGTGCCCCGCGAGACGTTCCGGCGATCTCAAGCTGCTCCCCGTCGCGGCCAACGGGCAGCCCGCGTTCGCCGCCTACTTCCGCGAGGACGACGTCTACCGCCGCTTCGCGATCATGGTCCTGACCCTGCGCGACGAGGGCATCGAACACGTGGCCATGTTCTTCGACCTGCGGCTTTTCGACGTCTTCGGGCTGCGTGCCGAGTTTCCCGTGGAGAGCGAGGCTTCCGCGACAAAGTAGAACCCGTTACAGTCACGACCAGAGCAACGTTCTGGAGGCGACTGTGGGCACCCCTGTGATCGTCGAAGCCGTTCGCACGCCCATCGGCAAGCGCGCGGGCTGGTTGTCCGACCTCAAGCCGCAGCAGGTGCTGGCCGCGGCGCTCAACGGGCTGATCGATCGGGCCGGGATCGACGCGGCCGCCGTCGGCCAGGTGTTCGCCGGGTGCGTGACCCAGGCGGGCGAGCAGGGCGGCCACGTCGGGCGTCACTCGTGGCTCTACGCCGGGCTGCCCTACCAGACGGGCGTCACCACGATCGACGCGCAGTGCGGCTCCTCGCAGCAGGCCGTGCACCTGGCGGCGGCGATGATCAGGGCGGGCGTCATCGAGGCGGGCGTCGGGTGCGGCGTCGAGGTGATGAGCAGGGCGCCGCTCGGCAGCAACGTGCTGCCCGCGAAGCCGCGTCCCGACGACTGGAGCATCGACCTGCCCGACCAGTTCACGGCGGCCGAGCGCATCGCGCGGCGGCGGGGGCTGACCAGGGAACGGCTCGACTGGTTCGGCGCGCGTTCGCAGCGGCTCGCGGCCAAGGCGTGGGCCGACGGGCGGTTCGACCGGGAGATCGTGCCCGTCGGGCCCGTACGCAGGGACCAGGGTTTACGCGAGACCACCGTCGAGGGCCTGGCCGGGCTCAGGCCGGTCGCCGAAGGGGCCCTGCACACGGCCGGCACGTCCTCGCAGATCTCCGACGGCGCGGCCGCCGTGCTGGTGATGAGCGAGCAGGAGGCGCGGCGCCACGGGCTGAGGCCGCGGGCGCGGATCCTCGCGCAGGCGCTCGTGGGGGCGGAGCCGTACTATCACCTCGACGGTCCCGTGGAGGCGACCGCGAAGGTGCTGACGGCGGCCGGGATGAGCGTGGGCGACATCGACAGGTTCGAGGTGAACGAGGCGTTCGCGTCCGTGGTGCTCTCGTGGGCGAGCGTGCACGAGCCCGACCTCGACCGCGTCAACGTCAGCGGCGGGGCCATCGCGCTCGGCCACCCCGTCGGGGCCACCGGCGCCCGGCTGATCACCACGGCCCTGCACGAGCTCGAACGCTCCGACACCACCACCGCTCTGGTCACGATGTGCGCGGGCGGCGCGCTGGCCACGGCGACGATCCTCGAACGCATCGCCTGACCCGTCAATTCAACGCACGTGCTCGATCGGGGGAACCGGTGGCGAAGACCAGACGCAGGCCGTACGCGGAGCAGCGGCCGCAGGAGCTCGGCGGCGGGGTGTGGAGCGTGCCCGTGCCCATCCCCGGCAACCCGCTGGGCTACACGCTCGTCTACGCCGTCGAGTCGCCGCGCGGCCCGGTGCTGGTCGACGCGGGGTGGAACCATCCCGACGCCTGGGAGGCGCTGAGCGGCGGCCTGGCCGCGCTCGGGCTCGACGTGGCGGCCGTGAGCGGGGTGGTGGTCACCCATTTCCACCCCGATCACGCCGGGCTGGCCGGGCAGGTCAAGGAGGCGTCCGGGGCCTGGATCGCCATGCACGAGGAGGACGCGGCGCTGGTCAGACTCATGCACCAGTTCGCCTCCGAGGAGCACGCGAGCTTCCAGTCCGACATGCTGAGGCCGGCCGGGGCCGGTCCGGTCGAGGTGCGCGAGGCGATGGGCGCACGCCCGAACCCGCCCGCGCTGCCCGACCGCGAGCTGCGCGACGGCGACCTCGTCGAGCTGCCGGGCCGGAAGTTGCGGGCCGTGCACACCCCCGGTCACACGCCGGGCCACATCTGCCTGCATCTGGAGGACGCGGACCGCCTGTTCACCGGCGACCACGTCCTCCCCGACATCACCCCCCACATCGGGATTTATCCCTATGACCGGGACGACGTCGATCCGTTGGGTGATTTTCTGGACTCCCTCGACCGGGTCGGCGAGCTCGGCCCGCTCGACGCCCTGCCCGCGCATGAGTGGATATTTCCTGATGTTGCCGCGCGCGCCGCCGAGATCCGCCACCATCACGAGGAGAAGCTGATCCGGTTGCGCACCCTCATGGCCGAGCGGTCGCGACCGCTGACCATCTGGGAGGTCGCCGCGATGATGACGTGGAACAGGCCATGGGACGACCTGGCCCCCATGCTGAGGGGCATGGCCGCCGGGGAGGCCGCGGCCCACCTCCGCACCCTGGAGGCCAGAGGTCACGTACGCCGCGTCCCGGATGTCGAGCCCGTACGCTTCCAGGCTCTAGACTCCTAGACATCCGATGTCTAGGGAGAAAAGTGTGGCGGTCACCGACGCGGCCATCGACAAGATCAAGCAGATGATCCTCTCCGGCGAGCTGGTCCCCGGCGACCGGCTGCCCAAGGAGGCCGACCTCGCCGAGCGGCTCGGCCTGTCACGCAACTCGCTGCGGGAGGCCGTGCGCGCGCTCGCCCTGATCAACGTGCTCGACGTACGCCAGGGCGACGGCACGTACGTCACCAGCCTGGAGCCGCGCCTGCTGCTCGACACCATGTCGTTCGTGCTCGACCTGCACCGCGACGACACGGTGATCCAGTTCTTCGAGGTCAGGCGCATCCTGGAGCCGGCCGCCACCGCGCTCGCCACCGAGCTGATGAGCGAGGAGGACATCGAGGAGCTGCGGGTGATCCTCGACTCGCTGCCCGCCGAGCCGACGGTCGAGGAACTGGTGGCCAACGACCTGGAGTTCCACCACCGCATCGCGCGCGGGTCGGGCAACAGCGTGCTCTGCTCGTTCATCGAGAGCCTGTCAGGTCCGACGACTCGGGCCCGGGTGTGGCGCGGGCTCACCCAGGAGGGCGCGATGGAGAAGACGCGCGAGCAGCACACCGCCATCTACGAGGCCATCGCCGCCCGCCAGCCCGACGTGGCACGTTCCTGGGCCACCGTCCATGTGGCGGGCGTCGAGGCGTGGCTGCGCAAGGCTCTCGACTGACTCTGGATCGAGTCCGTTCGGGTAGTACCGTGGCGTGGCCGACAAACTGGAGCGATACCGCAGAAAGCGCGACCCCGGCCGGACCCCCGAGCCCGTGCCCGAGACTTCCCCGCAGGACCAGGGCGGCAACGCGTTCGTCATCCAGGAGCACCACGCCCGGTCCCTGCACTGGGACC
>JABFVJ010000392.1 GCA_013362835.1 Nonomuraea sp.
TGAGATCGGCGCGTCCACGGACAGCCTGCTCGCGCGGCGGTACGATGCGATGGCAGGTGTCGCCGATCCCCCGTGAGGCTGCGCATGGCCACCCCTACAGGCTGGCGGAGAGAAGGCAATCTACCGGCGGAGCTCACCAGCTTCGTGGGGCGGACCCGGTTACTCGCCAACCTCAAGCGGCACATGGCCGAGTCGCGGCTGGTGACCGTCACCGGCATCGGGGGCGTGGGCAAGTCTCGCACGGTGTTGCGGCTGGCGCACCAGGTTCGTTCGCAATATCCCGACGGGGTGTGGTTCGCCGACCTGGCCCGGTTGCAGGACGCGGGCATGGTCAAGCACACGATCGCCTCGGCGCTCGGCATCGCCGACCAGTCCTCGCGGGCGGAGTCGGAGTCGCTGTCGGAGTGGGTGGGCGAGCGCGACATGCTGCTCATCATCGACACGTGCGAACACCTCGTGCAGGGCTGCGCCGAGCTGGTCCACGAGCTGCTGGAGGCCGCGCCCAACCTGAAGGTGCTGGCCACGAGCAGGCAGTCGCTGCACCTGCCGTACGAGCAGGTGGTGCCGGTGCCGCCGCTGCTGGTGCCCGGCGACGACCCGGCGGAGAATCTGTTCACCAACGAGTCGGTCCAGCTGTTCGCGCTGCGGGCCGGGGCGGTCGTGCCCGACTTCCAGCTCGACGAGGAGAACATCACGGCGGTGGCCGAGCTGTGCCGCAGGCTCGACGGCATCCCGCTGGCGATCGAGCTGGCCGCGGTGCGGCTGCGCGCGCTGTCGGTGGAGCAGATCCTCGGGCTGCTCGCCGACCGGTTCAGCCTGCTGGCCGGGGCGAGCCGTACGGCGCTGCCGCGTCACCAGACGCTGCGGGCGGCGATCGGCTGGAGCCACGAGCTGTGCGAGCCGGCCGAGCGGCTGCTGTGGGCGCGGCTGTCGGTGTTCGCCGGAGACTTCGAGCTCGACGCGGCCAGGTTCGTCTGCGCCGACGGCCGGCTGCCGCAGGAGGACATCACCGATCTGGTGACCGGCCTGGTGGAGAAGTCGATCCTGCTGATCAGGAGCAACCACTCCGGCGTCCGCTACAAGCTGATCGACACCCTGGCCGAGTACGGCGAGGAGTGGCTGGACAAGCTCGGCCAGAGCCAGCAGATGAAGCAGCGCCACCTGGAGTACTACCTGAGCCTGGCCCAGCGCAGCGAGGACGCCTGGTCGGGTCCGCGGCAGATCTACTGGTTCGTACGCATGCGGCAGGAGCACGACAACGTCCGGGTCGCGCTGGAGCACGCGCTGTCGTCGCCTACTCGGAGCGCCTCGGCGCTGGTCCTGCTGTCGTCGTTGTGGTTCATGTGGGTGTGCTGCGGTTTCGTGCGCGAAGGCCGTCTCTATCTCGAACGCGCGCTGGAGGCCAACTCCACGCCGAGCAAGGAGCGCTGCAAGGCCCTGTGGGTGCTCTCCTACGTGCGCAGCGCCCAGGGTGACAGCGGCGGGGCGCTGTCGGCGGCCGAGCAGTGCAGCACCGAGGCCGTCCGGGTCGGCGACTCCAGGGCGGTGATCCTCGCCTCGAAGATGCAGGGCACGGCGGCGCTGCTCCAGGGCGACCTGCAGAAGGCCAGCGCGCTGCTGGGCGTGGCGATCGAGTTCAACACCGACAACAAGGAGCTCAACCCGGGCCTGCTGCCCGCGATCGTCGAGCTGTCGCTGGTGCTGTCGGCGCAGGGCGAGCTGTACGAGGCCGAGTCGCTGCTGCAGGACTGCCTGCAGGTGTGCAGGGAGCGCGGCGAGCTGTGGGTCAGCTCGTACGCGCAGTGGGCGATGTCGCGCACCAGGCTCGCCACCGGCAGGGCGGAGGAGGCGCTGCACAGCGTGCGGGAGGGCCTGCGGATCAAGCGGCACTTCCACGACACGCTCGGCACGCTGCTGGTCCTGGAGACGACGGCGCGCATCCTCATCGCGCTCAAGCAGGCGCCGGTCGCGGCGAAGCTGCTGGGCGCGTTGCACCAGAACTGGCGGTCGGCGGGCCTGCCGCAGATGGGCGCGCCGTTCCTGGCCGAGGATCACGACGCGTGCGTCGACGACTGCAAGTCGATGATGGGAGAGCTCGCCTACAAGACCGCCTTCGAGAACGGCGCCCGGCTCGACCTCGACGAGGCGTCCACGCTCGCGCTCGGCGACCTGGACGCCCCCGCCGAGGACTGACCTCAGGGATCAGACCGCCTGGGGCCAGCGAGTGCCGTCGGGCCAGGCGTGCACGTAGCGCGCGCTGCCCAGCGAGAACTCGATGTGGCCGCGTACCCAGTTCTCCAGGCCGCGGACGTATTTGAGCACCGGCTGCGGGGCCCAGTGTTCGAGCGCCGCTCGCCGGTCGAGGAACGCGGCGATCGCGTCGTTGTGCATGTCGGAGACCTCCAGCAGGGCCTGCTGCAGGGTGAGGTTCTTGTGGGTGGCCAGGACGGTGACGAGGTTGTGCCTGGCCTTGTCGTTGCCGCGTTCCTTGGCGTACGAGAGGAGGTCGTTGTCCCAGCCGATGAGGTCGCAGGCCAGGTCCGACAGCATGCGTACGTCCGGGTGATGCCACTCCTCGGCCTCCAGGCGGTAGCCGCCGCCGACGTCGATGAGCGCGAAGCAGGTGTAGGTGGCTCCGGTGATGCGGCGCATCAGCACGTAGTCCTCGGGGGTGGGGATCAGGTCGACCTCGCGGTTGGCCGCCTCCCAGATCTGGGCGAACAGGTATTCCTTCACCGTGATCCGCCACCGGTCCACCTGTGCGGGGGTGGCGGTGTCGACGATGCGGTGGAGGAGCTCCCGCAGCGCGAGGCCGAAGGGGTCCTGCTCGTCGGGCTCGCGGCGTCCGTCGAGGATCTCCAGGAGCGGCGGCAGGGCGCGGGCCAGCGCGGAGGCCCGGTGTCCCATCAGCTCGCCCTCGCAGAACGCGTCGTCGAACGCGAAGAGCCAGTTGTACCAGTCGTTGATCAGCCGGAGGCTGTCTCGCGGGACGGTCGGGTTGGTCCGGGCCGCGAGCAGGCCGATCTTGGAGCGCCGGAAGTGCTCGATGGTGTCGGCGCCCTTGAGCATGTGTGAGGCGGCCAGCCACGTATGGCTCTCCGCGTCGACCTCCGTGGCATGCACGTTGATCTCGTTGGGGAACGGGCACGGGAGCGGAGGGATGTGGAGCGGTCGCCTACTGAAGGAATGCGCAGAAGTAGCCACGTCCTTCAGCATGACGATCGACTGTTCAAAAGGCCACAGTCGACAACTTGGAGCCCTTTAATGCCTCATTCCCACTATGACTCCCTTTGAGAGAACCATTGGATAAACTGGTCATTTGCGAACATTCGCGCCGTTTCCCCCGCGGACGGCGTGCCGGCCCCGGGGTCGGCGCCTGCCTCCAGCAGCGCTCTGACCACGGCGGACTCCTTCTTGAACACGGCTCCGGCGAGCGGCGTCTGCCTGCGGTCGTTCGCGCCGTCGGGGTCGGCCCCGGATGTGACAAGCATCCGTACGGTCTCGGCGTGGCCGTGATAGGCCGCGAGCATCAGCAAAGTGTCACCTTTGCTGTTGGTCAGATTAACCGGAACGCCAGCATCCACGTAGGCGCGCAGCGTCTCGAAGTCGCCGGCCCTGGCCAGGTCGAACACCCTGGTGGCGAACTCTTCCAGCTCCGGGTCCCCGTCCATGCGTCTCATCGTGCCTCGATAGGGTGCCGTGCACGGAATCGATCCGACCCGCCATAGGTTCTGGGGAAGAGTACCTAGGGAAAGGCTGTCCAACCGTGTTCGACCCGAAGGATCTCTACAAGCTCGCAGACGACGCGCCCGAGCTGACCGATCCGGTGTTGCTGTACCACTTCGACGGCTTCGTCGACGCGGGCGGCGCCGGACGCCTCGCGCTGGGCCACCTGCTGGCCGAGCTGGAGCACCGGGTCGTGGCGACGTTCGACGTGGACCGGCTGCTCGACTACCGGTCTCGGCGGCCCATCATGACCTTCGACACCGACCGCTGGGTCGAGTGTGAATCCCCCGAGCTGGCCGTGCACGTCGCCAACGATGCCACGGGGACGCCGTTCCTGCTGATGAGCGGCCCCGAGCCCGACCGCGAGTGGGAGCTGTTCACCCGGGCTGTCGGCGAGTTGACGGAACGGTTGCGGGTGAGCAAGATCGTCACTTTGCACGGCATCCCGATGGCGGTGCCGCACACCCGGCCGCTCGGCGTCACCATGCACGCCAGCCGCCCCGAGCTGATCAACTCGCAGACCAGCGCGTTCGGGCGGGTCCAGGTGCCGGGGAGCGTGTCGGCGCTGCTTGAGCTGCGGCTGGGGTCGCAGGGGCACGACGCGCTGGGGTACGCGGTGCACGTGCCGCACTACCTGTCGCAGGCGGAGTACCCGACGGCGGCGGTGACCGGGCTGGAGGCGGTGACGCGGGGCACGGGGCTGGTGTTCCCGATGGAGGCCCTGCGCGAGGCGGCCCACCGCACGACGGCGGAGATCGAGGAGCAGATCCAGGCGTCCACGGAGCTGTCCACGGCGATCGGCGGGCTTGAGCAGCAGTACGACGCGTTCGCGGGGGGCGCCGAGCGGGAGAACCTGATGGCCGAGACCACCCCGATGCCCACGGGCGACGAACTCGCCGCCCAGTTCGAACGTTTCCTGGCCGAACGCGACGACGAGTAGGGTTCCTCCCTTGGTGTGATCATCTCGCCGGCGCCGGCGATCCTCCGCTCGTTCCGCGCCGTGATCGTTCGTTCCGCGTCGCGCCGTGACTCTTCGTTACGGCTTCGCGCGGGCAGCCGTCCGCCGCAGGTGGCTGAGGGCCCTCCAGGGGAACGCCGTCTGACCCTTCACCGGCGCGCCGCCGTAACGGTGCGCTCTGTGGGCCGGGTGGGTCAGTTCAGGTGGACGGTGGTGCCTTGGGTGGCCGAGAGGTGGGCGGCTTCGATCGTTCTGAGGGTTTCGACGGCGGATTCCGGGGTCACCGGGGGTGGGGCGCCTTCGCGGAGGGCGCGTTCCACGGCCTGGTAGAAGTGCAGGTAGGCGCCCGGTTCCGTCGTTATCGGCCGGTGGTCGCCGGTCGTGCCCAGGAGGCCCAGGCGGGATTCTTCGTCCTCGCCGAAGCCCGGCGTGTCCGGAGTCGTTCCGGCGCGGAGCCGTTCCTCCTGGACGTCCATGCCGTGCTTCACGTACGCCGCCTTCGAGCCCAGCACCCGCAGCCGCGGGCCGAGCTGGGCCGCCGTCGAACTCGCCCACAGATGGGACCGCACCCCACCCGCGTGGGTCAGGGCGATGAACGTGTCGTCGTCGGAGGCCACGCCCT
>JABFVJ010000429.1 GCA_013362835.1 Nonomuraea sp.
AGCCGTCCGGCCCGAGCCCGCACTTCCACAAGTCCATCTCGGAGTCCTTCTACATCCTCGAAGGCTCGGTCCGCATCTACGACGGCATCCGCTGGATCGACACCGAGCCCGGCGACTGGGTCCACGTACCGGAGGGCGGCATCCACGCCTTCCGCAACGAATCCGGCGCCCCGGCCACCATGCTCCTGCACTTCGCCCCCGGCGCCCCGCGCGAGGGCTACTTCGAGGACCTCCCCGACCTGGCGACCAAGAGCGACGAGGAGAAGGCCGAGTTCTTCATCCGCCACGACACGTACTGGCTCGGCTGACCCACCCCACCGCCGCCTTACGGCTCCGGCAGTGGTCAGGACTTGAGGGGGGAGTAGTCGAGGGCGGTCACCAGGGCTTCCAGTTCGTGCATCAGGTGTTCCGTGCGGTCCTTGCCGAACGCGAGGGCGATCGCGCGGTGGTGCTCGGCCACCGCCCCGTCCACGCGTGCCAGCAGGTCGTGGCCACGGCCGGCCAGGAAGACCGCGACCCGCCGCCGGTCCCCCGCCGACGTCCCCCGGTAGACCAGGGCGCGGTCGATCAGGCGGTCGACCGCCTTGGTGAGGGTCGGGTGCGGCATGAGCACCGCTTCGGCCAGCTCCCCCATCGAATGGCCGCGTCCGTCGGCGAGCGCGCGCAGGATGCGCCACTGTTCGACGGTCACGTCCTCGCCGGTCAGCGTCGCCGCGAGGTCCCGGTTGACGCTCCGCTCGGCGCGGCTGAGCAGGTACGCGAGTGAGGACCCGAGCCCGGAAGTAGCCATGAGAAATTAGGTCCTTTCACCGGAGAGCTAAACGGGAGGATACTCGTCGGCGTGGCGCCGATCGTCGATCCTTTCGAGGCCCGGCTCATCCCTTCGGACGCGGTCAGGATCGGCCTGGTCGTGCCCGTGTCCGGGGTGCTCGGGCTGGTGGGGCCGTGCGCGATCAACTGCGCGGTGCTGGCGGCCGAGGAGGTCAACGCCCGGGGCGGGGTGCTCGGCAGGCAGGTCGAGCTGGTGCTCGTGGACGGCGGGCGGCCGGGGCGCGAGGTGGCCGCCGAGGTGGCCGAGCTGGTCGGGTCGGGCACGGTCGAGGCGGTGGCGGGCACGCACGCGAGCGACGTACGCGTGGACGTGGTCGCGGCTATCGCGGGCCGGGTGCCGTTCGTGTACGCGCCGCCGTACGAGGGGGGCGGGCACGCGCCGGGCGTCTACTTCCTGGGCGAGACCCCGGGCCGGCAGCTCGAACCCGGCATCGAGTGGCTGGTCGGGGCGCGCCGGGCACGCCGCTGGTACCTGCTGGGCAACGACTACATCTGGCCACGCCTGGTGAGCGCGGGCGCGCGCAGGAGGCTGCGCGCACGCGGCGCGACGGTCGTCGGCGAGACCTACGTCAGGTACGGCGAGGCCGTCGACTGGCTCGACCGGGTGGCCGCCGCCCGCCCCGACGCGATCCTGCTCACGCTGATCGGCAGCGACCTGGTGGCCTTCAACCGCGCGTACGCGGCGAGCGGCCTCGGCGCGGCCAGGCTCTGCGGGGCGCTGGAGGAGCACGGCCTGCTCGGCATCGGCGGCGACGGCACCGGCGAGCTGTACACGTCGATGGGCTACTTCCGCGACCTGCCGACCGAGGCGAGCCTGCACTTCGCCGAGCGGTACGCAACCAGGTTCGGCGCGGACGCCCCCATGCTGAACGCCCACGGCCAGGGCTGCTACGAGGCCGTCGCGATGCTCGCCGCCCTGTCGCGCCGGGCGGGCAGCCTCGCGGTGCCCGAACTCGACGCGGTCGCCGACGGCACCACGATCGTCAGCGCGCGCGGCCCGCTCACTCTGCTCAACCGGCAGGTGCGGCGGACGGTCCACCTCGGCAGGGCGGATGGCCTGGACTTCTTTCTAGAGAAACCTTTTCACTAGAAAGCTTTGGCTTTAAGGTGCGTAGCGCCCCCCACGCTTCGAGGAGCCCGTACATGAGCAGTATCGAGCAGTTCGGTTACCGCCAGGAACTCCAGCGTTCCTTAGGCTTCACCGACCTGATGATCTACGGCCTGATCTTCATGGTGCCGATCGCGCCCTTCGGCATCTTCGGCAACGTCTTCTCCGTCTCCCACGGGATGGTGGCGCTGGCGTACGTCATCGGGCTGGTGGCGATGGCGTTCACGGCGCTGTCGTACGCGCAGATGGCCCGCGCGTTCCCGATGGCCGGCTCGGTCTACACCTACGCGGGACGCGGCATCGGCGCGCCTGTCGGGTTCATGGCCGGGTGGGCGATCCTGCTCGACTACGTGCTCGTGCCCGCGCTGCTCTACCTGGTGGCCAGCGCCGCCATGAACTCGTTCGTGCCCGGCATTCCCGTGTGGGGCTGGCTGGTCCTGTTCGTGCTGCTCAACACGGTCGTCAACTACCTGGGCATCCAGATGACGGCGCGGATCACCAGGGTCATGCTGGTGGCCGAGCTGGCCGTACTGGCGATCTTCCTGGTGGTCGGCGGCATCGCGCTGGCCCAGGGCAAGGCGGAGACCAGCGCGTTCACCCCGATCTTCGAGTCGTCCGGGTTCACCTGGACCGTGGTCTTCGGCGCCGCGTCGGTGGCGGTGCTGTCGTTCCTCGGCTTCGACGGCATCTCGACGCTGGCCGAGGAGAACCGCGAGGGCGGCGAGCGGCTCGGCCGTTCGATGGTGGTCGCGCTCGGCCTCGCGGCCGTCCTGTTCGTGGTGCAGACGTGGGTGGCCGCGCTGCTCACGCCCAACCGTGAGGCCCTGATCGCCAACGGCGATCCGGCGGGCAGCGCGTTCTACGACACCGCCGAGTTCGCGGGCGGGCACTGGCTGTCGGTGCTCACCGCCGTGGCCACGGCCGTGGCGTGGGGCTTCGCCAACTCGCTCGTGGCCCAGGCGGCCACCTCGCGGCTGCTGTTCGCGATGGCCCGCGACCGTATGCTCCCCTCGTTCCTGTCCAGGGTGGACCCCAAGCACAAGGTCCCGGTCAACGCGACGCTGCTGGTGGCCGCGATCTCGCTGGTCCTCGGCATCTGGATGAGCACCAGGGAGAACGGCATCGGCGAGCTGGCCTCACTGGTCAACTTCGGCGCGATGACCGCCTTCCTGCTGCTGCACATCGCGGTGATCGTGCACTACGTGATCCGCAGCCGCAGCGGCAACCTGCTGATGCACCTCGTGGTGCCCGTGATCGGCTTCGTCGTCCTGGTGGCCGTGGTGTACAACCAGAACGTCGCCGCCCAGTGGGTGGGCGGCATCTGGCTGGCCGTCGGCCTCGTCGTCCTCGGTCTCACCTACCTGTTCGGCCGCAGGCCCGTTCTCCCCTCGGAGGTCAAGTGAACGTCGTCTCCTACCACCCCACGCCGGAGGAGCTCAGCTACACCTTCGGCGGCCGCGCGGCCCTGGGCAGGGTGCGGCCGGGGACGGTCATGGAGCTGTACACCGAGGACTGCTTCGGCGGCCTGGTGCGGAGCGTCGACGACCTGCCGTCGCGGGTCTGCGAGTTCCCCTACCTGAACCCGGTGACCGGCCCGTTCCACGTGGAGGGGGCCGAGCCGGGCGACACGCTGGCGCTGCACTTCGTCAGGATCACGCCGGCCAGGGACTGGGCGGTCTCCACGACGTTCCCGCACTTCGGCGCGCTGACCGGCACCCACACCACGGCCATGCTGCAGCCGCCGCTGGAGGAGCGGGTCTGGCGCTACGACATCGACCTGGACAAGGGCGTGGCCGTCTACCACGCCCGCAACAGCGACTTCAGCGTGGCGCTGCCGCTCGACCCGATGCACGGCACGGTGGGCGTGGCCCCGGGCGCGAACGAGGCCCGCATGACGATCACGCCGGACGCGCACGGCGGCAACATGGACACTCCGGAGCTGCGCGCCGGCGTCACCGTCTACCTGGGTGTCAACGTCGAGGGCGGCATGTTCTCGATCGGTGACGGCCATGGTCTGCAGGGGCACGGTGAGGTCTGCGGCACGGCTGTGGAGTCGGCCATGAACACCGTGGTCGCGGTCGAGCTGATCAAGGGCGTGGCCACGCCGTGGCCCCGGCTGGAGGACGATCTGCACCTGATGTCCACCGGCTCGGCGCGGCCGCTGGAGGACGCGTACCGGATCAGCCAGCACGACCTGGTGACCTGGACGTCGGAGCTGACCGGGCTCGACACGCTGGACGCGTACCAGCTGGTCAGCCAGGCGGGCCAGGCGCCGGTCGGCAACGTGTGCGACACCAACTACACGATGGTCGCCAAACTGCCCAAGACCTACCTGGGCGCGCCGTCGGTGTACGAGGACACGCACGCGCGGCTCCGGGCCCTGGGGGCGCAGTACGACGCATGAACAGTACCGCGCTTGGGTAAACCTTGGTGTCGCAGGTCAGAGCACTGATCATCTTCCCCGTACAGTGGGAAAGTGCTCAGGTTGATGCTGTCTCTGGTCCTGCTCGATCCGGCCGGCGTCGCCGGCGTCGCGCAGCAGAGCGTCCCCGTCCCCCGCGTGCTGACCCCCCACGGCGACCGCCTGGGTTTCGCGCCGGTGCCGCGCCCCTACACGGGGGCGCGGCGCCTGACCGGGGTGCTGCTCGGCCATGATCCCGTCACCCGCACGGACGTGTGGTGCGGGGGCGCGGTGATCGGCTCGCGCAGCCGCAGCCTGGTGCTGACGGCCGCGCACTGCCTCTACCACCAGGGCCGGCCGCTCAGGCGGCTGACCTTCCTGCCCGGCTTCGACCAGGGCAATCCCCGGCTCGGGGTCTGGCCCGCGGTGCGTACGTGGGTGCCCGCCCGCTGGCGCGCCCACCCCGACTCGGCCGCCACGCTCCCCTACGACGTCGGCCTGGTCGGGGTCGTCAAGCGGAAGCGCCCGCTGGAGGCGGTGACCGGCCGTGGGCTGCCGCCGTTGCCCACCACCAGGGGCGCCGGGCTGCGCGGGCTCGAACTGCTCGGCTACCCGGCGGGCAAGCGTTACCCGGGCACGCAGATGTACCGCTGCCTCGGCGACGCGGTCGAGGGCTCGTCGGTCGGCCCCGGGGTCATGGTCACCCGCAACTGCCACGCCGCCGCCGGGGGCAGCGGCGGCCCGGCCCTGTACGGCGGCTCGGTGGCGGGCGTGGTGTCCTCCTCCAGCCCGCTGAGCGACACGAACGGCTATACGGTGCTCGCCCGACTCGGCGGCGGCACGTTCGACCGCATGTTCGCCAAAGCCGACGAAACGATGCGCCTCAGGAAGCCCGCGGCCTGACGGGCGCGGAGGCTC